>DASVST010000178.1:0-4236 GCA_036387965.1 Segetibacter sp.
CTGTTTATTATGATGGTTCAAAGTATGTACCGAACACAGACAGACAGGTTCAAGGTGCAGGTTACGATTTCTGGGGAAACCAGGCTTTAAATACCCAGATAGCCACGAATTACTTTACAAGTGCTGCTGCATGGAAATTAAGGGAATTGCAAATTGGATATGATTTGCCTACCCGTGTGTTAAGGGGACAAAGTATAGTTAAAGGAGCAACTATTAGCCTGGTAGGAAGAAACCTTATCACGTTGCTTCCAAAATCAAATCAATGGAGTGATCCTGAATTTAATTACAATACGAGCGGAGTTCCAGGGTCAGCACAAGGTACAAACGCCGGCGCACAACAAAATACTTCAGGTGTAAGCAGTGTCTTCCAAACACCTCCCGTTCGCACCTTCGGCGGGTCACTAGTATTAACTTTTTAAAATTAAATCAATGAAAAATAAGCTTAGATATATTCCAATAACTGCGGTAATCATCCTGTCGACATTAGGATGTAAGAAAGGTCATTTGGATATCAATAAAAATCCGAACGCGATTGTTACCAGCGACATTACCAGCTCCCTGATTCTTCCATTTGCCTTACATAATGCCGGGGCACAGGTAACGGGATTTCAGTGGCTGAATAACTGGATGGGCTACTGGTCCCCATCCGGTTCCTTCGCGCCAAATACAGAAGAATCAACGTATAATATTACAGGGAACTTCGGGCAGGCTAGATGGGACAACACCTATAATATGCTGTATGACTTTCATACAGTAGAGCAAAAAGCTCCACAGGAGGGATTTCCTTTTTATGCAGGAATTGCAAAAGTTATGAAAGCGAGATATTTCCAGGACTTGGTAGATATCTTCGGAGACGTACCTTATAGTCAAGCCTTTCAGATTGATAAATTCGCAACACCGAAGTATGATAAGGGAGAAGATATTTATAAGAACCTTCAAATACAATTAGATTCGGCTATCAATATTTTTACGAAAGCAGCCCCTTCACAAGCAGCCACTGTAGATATTATGTTCCAGGGTAATACTGCAAAATGGACCAGGTTTGCCAATACTTTAAAATTGAGGCTGTTGATCCGTCAGTCTGAAATACCGGGTTTTAATCCATCAACAGAAATAGCCAAAATACTTTCTAATGGCGGGGTTTTACAAAGCGGCGAAAATGCTTCGGTAAACCCGGGTTACGCAAATGAAGCTGGTAAACAAAATCCTTTTTATGCAACTGTTGGTTTTACAGCTACAGGTGCTATTGCATCTGAAATTGTGCGGGGAAATAATCATATTATAACTATTTTAAAAAATACTTCTGATCCCAGAATTGGCAGATTTTTCAAACCTGCAGCTACACCAACAAATGCGAACGATCCTTATGTAGGTACAGTCTATGGATCACCATCAAACGACGCATTCAATGGTCAAAAAACATCAACCCTTGGCCCCGGTTTAAACGTAAGCGCATCGCAAAGCCAATGGGTTTTAACTTCAGTAGAGAGCTTGTTTTTATATGCTGAAGCAGTTGCAAGAGGATGGATAGCGGGTAATGCGCAAACTGCTTATGAAAATGCAGTACGTGAATCTTTCATTTGGTTGGGTGTTCCCAACGCAGTTACAGCAGCAAATACCTATATGGCAAATAATACTATTGCAAACTGGGCTAACGCCGGTGCTACTGTCTCAGAACGTGTAAAGTTTATAGTTTACCAAAAGTATATTGCCTTAACGAGCATTAATTCGTTGGAAGCCTGGAGTGATTATAGAAGACTTAACGTCCCTTCAAATATCCCTTTATCTGTAAATCCGGGAAGGATTGGCACAGGATTACCCGTTCGTCTCTTGTATCCCACAACAGAATCTGCAGTTAACAGTGCTAACGTGCCGGGGTCTATTAACCAATTTACTTCACGGATTTTCTGGGACGTAAATTAACTGAATACATAAACTTTAAAATCAAAAGAAATGAAAAGAATCAGTATAAAAATAGCCCTGTTTCTACCGCTATTGTCTTTTATGTTTACCTCCTGTTTAAAAGATAAACCTGTAGAAGAAGGACGGATAGGCATCAAGCCTAACAGCGGTCAGAGAATTGTTGAAATTGCAGGTCCTACAACTGGCTTTGTGAACGTAGATCTTGTCGGTGCACCCAAAGATACCACTGTTAATATGGTAATGGTTAGGTTAGCAAGTGAAAATACCGCTGAAAATGATATACAAGTAACCCTTACACCAGATAACTCGCTTGTAACTGCTTACAATACAGCTCACGGTACAAATTATGTGGTTCCAGCCGCCAACTTATACCAAATTCCTTCGACCTTGACTGTAACCATACCAAAGGGGCAGAGAGAAGGATATGTTACTTTGAAGGCAATTCCCAATAACTTGTTCGGAGCACTTTATGCGTTTGGATTTAGGTTAAGCTCTACTTCAGATCCCTCAATAACTCTTAGCGGTAACTATGGTACGCAAGTAGTAGCCTTGACCATTAGAAACAAATACGACGGTATATATACCTACAAGGCTGTCTACGATGTTCCAGCCGACAGAGATCAGGCATGGTTAAAAACATTTACTTTCCCCTATGATGTACGTTTAATAACTACCGGTCCTCTTACTGTTAGTTTTTACAATGATCTTTTTCTAGGTAATTTTGTTCCTTTAATGACACCGGCTTCCAGCGGTTTTGGTGCAGCTCAACTTCAGATTACTTTCGATGCTAATGATAAGGTTGCTAGTTTAAACACTACAGGTACGGATTCCAGGAACAGGCAATTCCAACTAATCCCGGGCGGGAATAGTCGTTTTGATCCGGCCACTAAAACTTTATTTTTAGAGATGACAATGTCGCAGAACACGTTTGTTCCCATCCCTATGCATATTCAGATGCTTTATAAAGGACCGAGACCATAAATTACGTACTTGAGTTGTATTATAATAAAAAGAGCCGCAATTTGCGGCTCTTTTTATTATATGTAAACCCAATAAAACCTGCATACGTACATACAAGTTTTGTTGCGATTCGTGAAGCATCTTATCGAGAAAGCCCTTCCTAAAATTAAAAACTTTAGCCAGCTAGGGGAGAGACATTCGACCTAATTGGGGAGGGTATATTAAAACAAAATAAATCAGATACCCGTGCAGCATTTAATATCGCCCGCTTGTCCCTAAGTTTAATGCGTTAAAAGAAATTTTTCTTTCGAAAAAAATTTTAACGTTTTTAATTGAAATATATATATTTACTCTTCAAAATTACATGAACATGAGAAAAATTGTATCATTATTAATGGTGCTGATGCTGTCAAATGTGTTAGCATTCTCACAATCCAGGATTATCACCGGAACAGTAACCGGCGAGGATAACCAACCAGTTAGCGGGGCTACAGTAAATGTTCGAGGCACTACTACCAGTGTTTCTGCCGATGCTAGCGGTGCTTTTAGAATAAATGCAAGAACTGGCGATGTTTTAGTTGTCTCAGCAACTAACTATGGAACCAGGCAAGTAACTGTAGGTGCCGGAAATTCGGTTACAGTTGCTCTTACACGGGAATCTGCCCTGATTGAAGAAGTTGTAGTTTCTACAGCCTTGGGAGTTAGAAGGCAGCCAAGAGAATTAGGTTATTCAACTGCAAGAGTAGCAAACAAAGAACTTACACAGGCAACTCCTGTAAACATTCAAAATGGTTTAACCGGTAAAGTATCCGGATTAAACATTGCACTCACAAACAATAGTGTTTTTGGAGATACACGTATTACATTACGTGGTATCCGTTCTTTAACAGGTAATAACCAGCCGTTATTAGTTTTAGACGGTTCTCCGGTTCCTTTGAGCCAGCTTAACAGGCTTAATCCAAATGATGTTGAAGACATCACAATACTTAAAGGTGCATCAGCTGCCGCTCTTTACGGACCAGATGGTGTAAACGGAGTAATCTTTGTAAAAACACTAAGAGGATCTAAAACAGGTGCGCCAACAGTAACAGTTAGTAATGCAACTCAGTTTGAGAGTGTATTATTTCTTCCTAAATTTCAAACTCAATTTGGTTCAGGATCAAGTGTTGATCCAATAACAGGTATTGGACAATACGATGGTTTAGAAAATCAGCAATATGGTGATGAATATGATGGATCGATGAGGGAAATTGGTCATCCTATGCCGGGTGGACCTCAAATGGAGCAATATTCTTATAAAAAGAGGGGAAGATTAGACTTTTTTGAAACAGGTGCAACTGTACAGAATGATAT
>DASVST010000179.1:0-14644 GCA_036387965.1 Segetibacter sp.
CATTGATAAGCTGGCAGATCTCTGACCTCGCAAGTGACTTTACCGGGATGGAACAAAAGGTGACTCAATCGGTAGATAAATTTAAACAAACCCTCAGCAGCACCTTCGGTATTTCACCTGAAAAGCAGCAGGAAATAATGAAGAAGCAACAGCAATCAGGTGGTGGTGGAATGAGTTCGGTAGTCACGGGAATCATGAGCTCTTTTATGGGTATGATGGTCGATACCATTTTGGTGCTCGTGTATATTTTCCTGCTGATGTTTTATAGAAGACACATAAAAGAATTTATATTAAAGCTTGTACCGCAGGAGGATAAAACAAAAACAACAAAAATCATTTATGGTTCTGCAAACGTAGCGCAACATTATCTCGGTGGACTTGCTATGATGATCGTTTTGTTATGGATAATGTATGGCATTGGTTTCTCAATAGCAGGCGTAAAAAATGCTTTCTTCTTCGCCATACTTTGTGGGCTTCTCGAAATAATTCCATTCATCGGTAACCTTGCAGGAACAGCACTTACATTACTGATGGCAGTAACACAAGGCGGAGGATCAAACATCATCATCGGCATATTAATAACTTATGCATTGGTACAATTTATTCAATCATACATTATCGAACCTCTTGTTGTGGGCGCAGAAGTAAACATCAACCCGCTTTTTACGATCATTGCCATTGTACTCGGCGAAACAGTTTGGGGCATCCCCGGAATGATACTCGCTATCCCTTTAGTTGGCATATTCAAAATCATATGCGATAATGTAGAATCACTCAAACCTTACGGGTTCTTAATTGGAGAAGAGAAAAAGAAGAAAGAGCCTGGAATGATGGATAAGGTAAAAGGGTGGTTTAAATAATTTTTGTTACCAGCATTTGTTTTACATGGCATCATCGTTGCCACGCTCGTTTCAAAGACTGCTTTTCATAGCAGCGTGGCAGTTTTATCCTGCGTGAAGTCGAAAGGGTCACTCATTTCTTCAGTTTATTCTTTGTAGAAAACTTTCTTTAAAATGACTTTCTATTGTCGCCCATAATACCTTCCTTTTCCAGAGTGAAAAATATTTCTCTTGTTGTGATGACTGTATTTTATATTGTTACAGGGGTGAATCATTTTATCAATCCACAATTCTATAAATCTGTAATGCCTGCATGGGTACCATTTCATGATACTGTAATAATCATAAGTGGCATCTTTGAAATTCTTTTTGCGTTACTTCTCATATTTCAATCAACAAGAAGGATCGGCGCATGGAGCATTATTGTATTATTGATTGCTGTTTTTCCTGCCAACATCCAGGCTGTAGTAAATAACATTGATAACGATAGTCCCTTGTTATGGATGTCGGTACTTCGTTTACCGTTACAGGTTGTTCTAATATTGTGGGCTTATACCTTTGCTAAAAGAGAAAAATATCAGCAATTGTAGTTAGTATAACTACCACTCCGCTCTTGCTGTTGGTGTAGCATCTAAATCGGCAAAGTCTCCCTTTAAATATTTATAATAAGCAGCAATAGCAATCATGCCTGCATTATCTGTACAATATTGAAAAGCAGGTATAAAAGTTTTCCATCCATACTTTTCTCCCATCTCTTTTAAACCATTTCTTAATCCACTATTTGCACTTACACCACCTGCTATACAAACTTGTTTTATACCCGTTTGCTCAGCTGCTTTTCTTAATTTAATCAGGAGGATCGAAACAATTCTTTGTTGTATAGATGCGCAGATGTCTGCAAGATTTTCATTAATAAACTCAGCATTATTTTGTTGTTCCTTCTGAAGAAAGTATAAGATAGAAGTTTTTAAACCGCTGAAGCTAAAGTCAAGATCAGGAATGTTTGGTTCAGGAAATTTGAACCTGTTTGCGTTTCCATCTTTAGCATATTTGTCAACCAAAGGTCCACCTGGATAAGGAAGACCTAACAACTTCGCACTTTTATCAAAAGCTTCACCGGCAGCATCGTCCATTGTTTCGCCTATTACTTTCATTTCGTACGGACTTTCACACAGAACAATTTGTGTATGACCGCCGCTAACTGTCAGGCATAAAAAAGGAAAAGCAGGTTTGGCGTCGGCGATAAGATTTGCTAAAACATGCGCCTGCATGTGATGAACAGTGATCAAAGGTTTGTTTAAGGATAACGCTAAAGACTTTGCAAACTGTGCACCAACAAGCAAGCTTCCAATTAATCCCGGAGCTTGTGTGAAAGCTATAGCATCTATCTCGTGCAAAGATGTGTTTGCTTCTTTTAAAGCTTCATCAACAACGGGAACAATATTTTGCATGTGAGCCCTGCTTGCTAATTCAGGAACAACACCGCCGTATTGCTCATGGATTTTTTGCGTAGCAATTAAGTTTGATAAGATGACACCGTCTTTACATACCGCAGCACTTGTATCATCGCATGAAGATTCTATTGCTAAAATTGAAATACCATACCCCTCCGCCCCTAAAGGGGGACTTTGAAAGCCACTTTGTATTTCCACTTCCTCGATCATAAAAAAATTTTCTTCACCTACTTTTTTCTCTCTTCTCCCTTTAGGGCTGGGGCTTCATTCCCGGCTGCTTTAATTGCCAGCCTGTTTTTTTCTTTTCCTCATCTACAATTTGCTTAACATCGGCTAACAACTTTTTAGCATCGTATATTATTCCATCCTTTATAGTATACTTCACTCCCCCCTTTCTACCAATTGAATTATCAGTATTTAAATGAATGGCACCCGTACCATAAAGTACCTGCAAATTTTCTAAAGGATTTGCATCAACAATTACAAAATCTGCAAGCTTTCCAATCTCAACACTTCCAAGATCTTTTTCCATTCCTAATGCCTGCGCTCCGTACAACGTTGCAGACCGAATTACTTCAAGAGGATGAAAGCCGGCTTCACGCAAAAGCTCAAGTTCGCGAATGTAGCCGAAGCCATATGTTTGATATATAAATCCGTTATCCGAACCAGTTGTAACTCTTCCTCCCCTGTTCTTATACTCGTTTATAAAAGTCATCCACAAACGATAGTTTTCTTTCCAGGAAATCTCTTGTTCAGTACCCCAGTTATGCCAATAGCTGCCGTGTGAAACGCGGCTTGGCTCGTAAAATTTCCAAAGAGTTGGAAGCGTGTAAGTCTCGTGCCATTCTGCACGTCGTGCTCTTTGCAGATCCCTGTTTGCATCGTAAATATTGAAAGTAGGATCTAAAGTAAAATCAAGCGACAGCAATTCATTCATTACCTTATTCCAGTGATCACTATACGGCGGTGCAGCCTGTTTCCAAAGTTTGCCTGCTTCTTCAAAACGATCTTGCTCGTTAGAGTAATTATAATTGGAAGGAAAGTTTTGTATGGTTTGATTTGTAAATAAAGCTTCGGGTAATCCATACCAGTGCTCCATACTTGTTAAGCCTGCTCTTGCACTGTTCAATACATTCCACCGGCTTACATCTGTTTGTGCATGATGACAACAACTACGTAACCCAAGCCTTTTATTTTCACGGATGGCAGCATCCATTACTTTTGGATTTGCCCCGAAAAACTTTATGCCGTCAGCGCCTTTAGCTGCATTTTCTCTAACCCATTCAGTTGCCTGTTCGGCAGTTGCAATTGGCTGTTTAGCTCCTTGTCCAAAAGAGGTGTAAGCAAGAATTCTGGGCGCTGTTATTGTGTTCTTAGCGCTTTTGTTCTTTTGATCTAACACCCAGTCTAAGCCATTGCCGGCACTCGGATCCCTTATTGTTGTAATACCATGCGCCATCCACAACTTAAAAACATATTCTGCCGGCGTGCCTTGTGCAGAACCTCCAATATGACCATGCATATCAATAAAGCCGGGCATTAGGTACATGCCTTCGCAGTTTAGTTCTTTACCATCGCCTTTAAGCTTTGGTCGTCTTGAAGCTAAAA
Organism: Segetibacter sp.; assembly: GCA_036387965.1. Classification (GTDB taxonomy): domain Bacteria; phylum Bacteroidota; class Bacteroidia; order Chitinophagales; family Chitinophagaceae; genus Segetibacter. The sequence continues at coordinate 3,902 of DASVST010000179.1, forward strand.
TTGGCATACCCGGGTTACCCACATTATTAATAGAAACAACTCTATTGTTTTCAACAACAATATCTACAGGTCCGAAAGGCGGTGCACCTGTACCATTTATTAAAGTAACCCCACGTATTATGAGTTGCGAATATGGTCCCTCGCCTTCTTTCTTTTCAGGCGCTTTCGTTATTTGAGCTTGCAGTGGCGAAACAAAAAGAAAGATGAGAAACGATGATAGAAATTTTAGCATAGCGATTGTTATTTCTGAAAAATACAAAACATTGATAAGCTGAATCTCTTTGAATATCTATTTCATTCTTATAGCAACAACGGGATTCATGCGTGCAGCAATTGCAGCGGGAATGATGCCGGCCGCTAATCCTACAATTAAACAAATTGAAATAGCAAGTGAAAGTATGTTAAATGAAATGACGATAGGAAAAGGCATTAATGCACTTAGAACTTTTGTAAGGATATACACTAACAACAACCCTATAAAACCTCCTAATAAGCATAAGAAAGCACTCTCTAATAAAAACTCTGTTAGTATAGTTGATTTTTTTGCCCCGATCGCTTTTTTTAAACCTATCTGGCTGGTACGTTCTCTAACTGTTACGAACATGATATTAGCTACGCCGAATGCACCAACAATCAACGATAAACCTGCAATTGCCCATCCGCCTAAACTTATAGAACCAAAGACAGCCTTTGTTTGTTCAGAAAACATATTTACATCGTTCAAAGCAAAATCATCAATCTCCTTGGGATTTAACCTGTGCAATGAACGCATAACACCCCGCAATTCATCAATGAGAGCGGCAGTTGTTACCCCGTCTTTTCCTTTAACCATTATCAGTGGCTGACTATTATCAGGAACGTACATACTTGCCATCAACACGTAAGGAACAATTGCAGCCTCGTCAAATTGCCAGGCACCGATTGACTGTCCCTGCTTTTTAACAACACCCACAACAGTTACAACTTTGCCTTTTAATTTTACTTGTTTACCTATAGCACGTTCAGGATTTCCGAAAAGGTTTTCAGCGTTTACGTAGCCTAAAACGGTTGACGACGAACCTTGCGAAAACTCTGCGTCACTCAGGTAACGACCATAAGCAACTTCAACTGTTAACACATTATCATAATCTTCTGTAACACCATAAATGTTTATTCCTGATAAAATATTGTCATTGTATTCGACAGTTGCACTACTTCGAATGGTGAAACTTACTGCCGCTGCTAAATGCGTTCGTTTCTTAACCTCTGCTGCTTCACGAAATCTTGGGACAGGTCTTTTTACAAATTTCCACCATGGATAATCTCCGCCGCCACCATACTCCCATTTATCAACATAAATAGTATTGGTGCCGAAGCTTTTTAAATCGCCTTGTACTTTTTGCTCGAGACTATCTACCGTTGCTAGAACTCCTATGATGCAAAATATTCCAATGGTAATTCCGAATAATGACAAGAAGGTGCGCAGTTTATTATTGCGTAGTTCCTGCAGTGCCATTTTAAAACTGTTCCACACTATAGTTACCATTGTAAACATCAACCAAAAATAAGCATGTATTGCAGCTTTCGAAAATTATTAAATCAACCTATAGCATCTTAGACTATGATAACTTATTAATCTTGCAGAATGCAGCGTTCATTTATGTTCTGTAGACAGGCTGCTTGTCATTCGGTTGCCACTTCTTTTTAGCTCAGCATCTGATCACCATACTGTATTTGTAGGGGTTAGAAAGAAGTAAATAGTTCTTAGGCAACTACAAGCATCGCAGTCTTTTCTTCTGCTATAGAAGATACGGGGACTTCCAATGCTTTTCTATATTGCTCAAAATAAAACACCACTGGTTTTTCATGCTCTGTTACTAACCCATAACGTTTGGCAATTTTATATTGAGTGTTCCTTTCATTGAGATGCTTCATAAAACCGGCAACAAGCTGCCTGAAATCTTCCAGCTTCATAGCATGTTTATTGATGTTGCAGCTTGCACATGCAGGCATATAGTTTTCAATAATTTCTCTTTGCGGGTACCTGCATTCGGTCTTATTATACTTCTTTCTTCTTATCGGTTTTAAATGATCAACATGCCATCCTTTCGTTAGCATACATCCGCAATAAGCGCATCTGCCATCATATTTCTCAAATACTAATTGGCGTTCCTTCTTCGTCACTTTTTTTATTTACTAAATTAACCCGTCTTTACAGGTGTATTATAAATGGTGATAAATTGAGCAGGTGCATATTGTTCTCCACTGCTAAGCTCTACTGTTTATTTTCTTCTGTAAAAAAGAAGAGGCTACATGTAAGTAGCCTCTTTATTAGTAGGTAAATCTTATTTAAGCTGATGTAGTAAAAGACTATTATTGTAAGTTAAGAAGTTTAGTCTTATTAGTTACTTTCTTAAAAACAGAAACAAACCCCTCAACAGATACTTTTACGTAAAGAGATTGTTCTTCATTTTCAGCAACAAGGTAATAAGCAGTTTCGTCAGTTCCTTCAAACTTAATCACTTCCTTAACTGTATAAGCAGCATACTTTTTTGCAAATGATCTTTTACCACTAATTGGTAAGTCACCGATATCAATCTTACTACTGGTACCAATATAATTACCCTGGTGATCGTAGAAGGCTTCCATTGTAACCTGGTTCATAGTAAAAGATGCTTTTGTATACTTTTCAGTGGCTGTCCAGTTTACATTTTTAGCGTCTGCAAACTCTACAGCAAAGTTTCTTTCAGCTTTATAATTTACACTGTTTCTATCAGAAGCGATTGAGGAGATAGCGATTGATAATGCAAGAACTGTAGTGATGAATAAGTTTTTCATTTTTTAATGTTTTAATTTTAATAGATACAATGCATAATGGTGCCAATCCATTTGCTACTGGTTTACAGCGACTTAGCTTTATACGGATTTATGAAAGTGTTCGTATATGAACAGTTGTTGCACGCTTTTGCAACGGAGGCACTACCGTATTCGGTAATATCTGATACTCAGAAATATTCTTTGTCAAGAATAATACTGCTCATGATACAAGTATGTATTCGAGAGGGTATTAAGAAGGCTGAAATGTCATTATTGCTTCAGCAAAACGCTCCATCTCTTCAAGTTGAGGGCTGCACTGCAAGAGGAAAAAATCAATACCTGCTTTTTCAAATTTTTCAACCTGTTCTGCAATCTGCTCTGGTGTACCAGCGAGTCCAGAACGTAAACCGCGGTTGCTAACTGAATACTCTTCCAATGAAACTTTCTTTTCCAGCTGGGTTCCGTTTATCCATTGCTGGTAGTTATTGAAACCTCTTGCTGAAGCATTAACATCAGTAATTCTGTTCAGTTCCTTCTTTACTTCTGCTTCTGTATTGCGAACAATTGCATAAGCTGCCATGCCATATTTCATTTCAGGTAATCCTAACTTCTCACGGCGTTGCTTTACATCGTTGATGCGGTTAGCAATTACTTCAGGCGAGTCGCCATGCATTACATATCCATCACAAACCTGTGCAATTAAATTTTTACCTGCTTCTGATTCTCCTCCTGCATAAATAAAAGGTTTTTCTACCGGCTTAGGTTGAAGTATAGTATCGTTAACGCTGTAATATTTACCCTCATACGAAAAACCATCTTTTTCCCACATGCCTTTTACAATAGATATCCATTCATTCATCCTGGCATAACGATCATCATGTTTTTCGTACTCAATTCCATATTTCAAAGCTTCATCCTGCCACCAGGATGATACTACATTTAGTGACAAACGTCCGTTACTTATGTTTGCAATGTTAGCTGCCTGCTTTGCAAAAATTGCAGGCTTATGAAAGGTTGGTCTTACAGCGACCATCAACTCCAATTTTTCTGTCACAGCTGCTAACGCTGCAGTTGTAGAAAGTGCATCAAGTGATGGAGCATCTGTTCCTTTTATATCATTTAGAAATAACTCCGCTATCAACGTTATATCATATCCGATCTCTTCACTACGCTGTGCAAGACGCTTTACATAGTTCCAGCTTGTTTCCATTTGTTCGTCTTCTACATTACGCAACCATCCACCAAATACGGGTAACCAGTATCCAAACTTCATACATTAATTATTTTGATTAGAGAGTGTTTCCATAAAATCAACAAGGTTTTGAAATGGATCGAAGCCAATTACATTTTCAGCATCCGCAATAAAATTAGAAAGGGCATTTATATCGTAAAATAAAATTTCACCTGTTCTATCGTCAGTCATATATTCAATTCCGCCAACATCAATTTTTGCTTCGGCAACAATTCTTTCTACAGCATTAATAACTTCTGCAGGTGGAGTAAATGGCTCTACCTTAATTCCCTTTTTTGCTGCAGTAGTTAAACAGAATTCTCCAATCTCTTGAGGTTGTTCGGGCACCTGGCATATCTCAGCCGGGCATAAATTAAAACTGTCACCCGTGGTAAAAACCTTCATGGCATATAGAAATTTGCCGTTCAAAGTTTCCACCCTGTTTATGTGTCCACCTCTTACTGGAATAAACTCCTGCACCAATGCTATCTGGTCAATGCCTAAGTCAATAGCATTGTTTTCGATCGCCTCTTCCAAAGCGGATAATGAATTAAAGCGAATAATACCCGCACCGCTTCCACCAATATTTGGTTTTACCGCAAGCGGGAAAGTTAACTGCTTAGCTGCATCAACTATCTGCGATGTATGATTAACAACAATGGATTTTGGAAACTTAAGACCAAGCTTTTTAAACAGCACCAATTGTAATGCTTTAGATGTTTCAATCTCCGTTGCTCTTGATCCGTTAATAACCCGTACGCCGCTTTCTTCTAAATAGCCGATAAAAGATTTTGAATAAAATATTGCCTGCCCGTGACCACGTAAATAAGATGAGGAGCTAACCCTATTTATCACTACACTATATTCAGCCTCATCAAGTGGATTGAACTTGTGAAAGCCTGCGTGTAATTTTTTATAAGAAATTCCTCTTTCATCTAAAGTTTTAAAAAGAGGCTTAAACCAGTCAGGGTGTTCGTAAAATATTCCAATGGGTTTATTCATGATAGATGAAGTGTAGAAATTATAAAGAATGTTATAGCAAATAGCCTTAGCTATTTTGAGCGGCAAAATAACGTAGTGTAGCTCATACAATCAAACTAATAGATATAAAGGCAGAATATTTGATGCAACGTTAACATGACGTTCTAAAGCTGTTCAGCTATCACGTTCTCGAGCCTGAGCTAACTTATTATCCCTTAACTCATTTACCAAGCATTATGTGTAAGTGTACAGAGTGGATTTGCAAAGCTCTTAGATAAAGAAGCTTGTTGATGTCGGCTAAATCAAGCGTTAGGTTTATCTTTCCTTCCTAAAGGAATTAATTGATTATGACATCGATAAATGAACATGTGTGCAAGAATTGCAATAATACTTTTACAGAAAGCTTCTGTAATAAATGTGGGCAAAAAGAAGCAAATCGCATTACCACTTCTCACGTTGCTCACGATCTTCTGCACGTATTTGTTCATGCTGATAAGGGTGTATTTACTTTTATGTCAAGAGTAGTTTTTTATCCAGGCATTATTGCACGTGATTTTGTGGAAGGAAAGCGGAAAATATTCAACCCCTTCCAGTACTTGATTTTTGCTGTCGGATTTATTCTTTTTTTGATGGCTCAATCACATTTTTATGAAGAATTAGAGAACTATAATGCGGAGACTACTTCCAAGTTACCATCGTATTTTAAGACGGGCATGCAGGATTTCTACGCCTTTGTCAAAAAGCAAGGCAATATCATCACGTTCTTTACCATTCCTGTTTATGCACTGTTTAGTTGGCTCTGTTTCAAAAAGCGTGAGCACAATTATCCGGAGCATTTTACTATTATAGTGTTTGCTATGTGCCAGACGTATACGCTCAATGCATTTCTTCTTTTGGCGTTAATGATCTTCAACGTATCAACTTTAAGTACAGCGACGTTGTCATTATTACTAATGCTCTTTAGTTTTTCGCTCACTTATAAGCAGTTCTATAAACTTAGCTGGCTCACAGCGACATGGAAAGGGATAGTTGTATTTATGACTGCCTATGTCGTGCAGGTATCTATCCTTATGATAGGAGCAATGATATATATTTTCCTCTTCAAGAGATAACATCTGTAAAATTAAAAAGAGCTCGAACAGAGATGTCTATGATGAAAAAAGATAGTGTTGATGTTCTGCAAACTCCTCCTGCGCCTACGCTCCCTCTCCGCTATAAGCCAAAATATTTTATATCAAAAAAGATTTATAGACGTTCGTGTGTTATTTTTGCAAAGTTTTTTACCAAACTTGCATTATGACCTTCAAACAGTTGTTTACTTCTTCGATAGGCAAGAAATTCGTGATGGCATTGACAGGTATATTCCTCATCAGCTTCCTCGTAGTACATGTTGGATTAAATGCAACCATATGGGCTAACGATCATGGTCAGATGTTTAATGCCGGTGCAAATTTTATGGGTTCAATGCTTGTGATTCGTATAATGGAAGTTGGTTTATTCATAGGTATTATTCTCCATGTTATACAGGGATTGATACTCGCATACGAAAACAATACAAGAAGAAAAGATAAGTATGCAGTTGATTATGGTAATAAGGGAAGCAAATGGTACAGCAGAAGCATGGGTCTCTTAGGTACAATTCTTCTTTTGTTTCTTGTTATTCATATTGCACATTTCTGGGTTCCATCGCGTTTCGGCGGAATGTTTGGAGTTGAACCTTTGCAGGAAACTCATTACGAAACAAGCCTGGGTGCACAATACCATAACCTTTATACAAAAATGATCGAGGTTTTTCAAAATCCTTGGGTGGTGTTACTTTATGTTATTGGATGTATCTCTTTATGCTATCATCTTATGCATGGTTTCGAAAGTGCTTTCAGAACATTGGGTGTTCACAATAATCGCTACCTGACTCTTTTAAGATATACGGGACGTGGGTTTTCGATACTTGTATCATTGGCTTTTGCGATGATGCCGATCAGCATGTATTTGGGATGGGTGGATTAATGAATAAGCTAATTAGTTAGTTAGCAAATTGTGACAATGAAGAGGAAGACGTGTACGTTGTCTGATTATCAAATTACCGAATGGTCAAATTGTTTAATTGTCAAACTGCTTAAATGTTAGATGCAAAAATTCCTGAAGGTACACTTGAAAAGAAGTGGTCAACATACAAAAGCACCTGTAAGCTTGTAAACCCTGCGAACAAAAGAAGGATGGAGATTATAGTTGTTGGTACCGGTTTAGCCGGTGCTTCGGCTGCTGCTACTTTGGGTGAGTTGGGATATAAAGTAAAGGCATTCTGCTTTCATGATAGTCCGCGCCGTGCACATAGTATTGCTGCACAGGGTGGAATAAATGCTGCAAAAAATTACCAGAACGATGGAGATAGCGTATACCGTTTATTTTATGATACAATAAAGGGTGGTGACTACCGCGCAAGAGAAGGAAACGTTCACCGCTTAGCTGAAGTAAGCGGAAGTATAATTGATCAATGTGTTGCACAAGGTGTTCCTTTTGCACGTGAATATGGTGGATTGTTAAGTAACCGTTCTTTCGGTGGAACTCAGGTGCAGCGTACGTTTTACGCCGCTGGGCAAACAGGACAGCAACTATTAATCGGTGCTTACCAGGCCTTAGAGAGACAAGTCTCGCTTGGTAACGTCGTAATGTACAACCGCCACGAAATGCTTGACGTTGTCACTATTGACGGCAAAGCACGTGGCATCATTTGTCGTAACCTAATAAGTGGAGAATTAGAGAGACATTCAGGACATGCCGTGTTGCTTTGCACAGGCGGATATGGAAACGTATTTTATCTTTCTACAAATGCAATGGGCAGCAATGTTACCGCTGCGTGGAAGGCACATAAACGTGGAGCTTTTTTCGGAAATCCTTGCATGACACAGATTCATCCAACATGTATTCCTGTAAGTGGTGATCACCAAAGTAAGCTTACGTTGATGAGTGAAAGCTTGCGTAACGATGGCAGAATTTGGGTTCCGAAAAAACAAAATGATACTCGCAAGGCAAGTGAGATACCTGAGGATGAAAGAGATTATTATTTAGAGAGAAGATATCCCGCGTTTGGTAATCTGGTACCACGCGATGTAGCGTCGAGAGCTGCAAAAGAAAGATGTGATGCTGGTTATGGTGTTGGAACATCAAGACAAGCTGTATACCTCGACTATGCTGCAGCGATACAACGTTACGGAAAGATTGAAGCGGGTAAAAGAGGCTTGACAACTGCTGATGCAGCAACTATTACTCAAATGGGTAAAGATGTTGTAAAGGAAAAATATGGCAACCTCTTCGAAATGTATGAGAAGATCACCGGTGAAAATCCCTACGAACTCCCAATGCGCATTTACCCTGCTGTGCACTATACAATGGGTGGTTTGTGGGTTGATTATGAACTGCAAACAACTGTACCTGGATTATATGCCTTAGGTGAAGCAAACTTCAGTGATCATGGAGCAAACAGGCTGGGCGCCTCTGCGTTAATGCAAGGTCTTGCCGATGGTTACTTTGTTATTCCTTATACAATAGGTAATTTTCTTTCAGACGAAATTCATAATGCTGCAGTTTCGGTAGATCATCCTGCATTTATACAGGCTCAACAAGAAGTTGCGGATAGAATTACAAGACTGAAGAACATCAATGGAACACAAACAGTTGAAAGCTTTCATAAGCGCCTTGGAAAAATAATGTGGGACAAGTGCGGAATGGCTCGGAATGCAGAAGGTTTACTTCAGGCGAAAAAAGAAATTCAACAATTAAAAGAGGAGTTCTGGAGAGACGTAAAAATCCCTGGGGAAATAAATGAGCTGAATAATGAGTTAGACAAGGCTAATCGCGTTGCTGATTTTATTGAGTTAGGTGAGTTAATGTGCCTGGATGCACTCAACAGAAACGAAAGTTGCGGCGGACATTTTAGAGAAGAATTTCAAACAGAAGAAGGGGAAGCTTTGCGTGACGATGAAGGATATATGTATGTAGCAGCATGGCAACACGCAGGAGAATCTGAATGGAAGATGCATAAAGAAGAGTTGAAGTATGATGTCGTGAAACCTAGTCAAAGAAGCTATAAATAATTTTAATAGAGGGACCAGCATATGGAGCATTACAACATGAACCTGACACTGAAAATCTGGCGTCAGAAAAACAGGAACACAAAAGGTGCATTTGAGACTTACCAGGTTACTGATATATCCTCTGAAATGTCTTTCCTTGAAATGATCGATGTTCTAAACGAACGTTTGATAATTGAAAACAAAGAGCCTATTGCCTTTGATCATGACTGTCGCGAAGGTATTTGTGGCTCTTGTTCAATGTATATTAATGGTAAGCCACATGGACCGTGGAAGGCTACCACTGTTTGCCAGTTGCACATGAGAGCTTTTAAAAATGGGGAAACAATAACTGTGGAGCCTTGGAGAGCAAATTCATTTCCAGTTGTAAAAGATCTTGTTGTTGATCGCTCTGCATTCGACAGAATTGTACAAGCTGGCGGATACATAAGTGTAAATACCGGAAACGCAGTTGATGGAAATGCTGTTATGATTGATAAGGATAAGGCAGACAAATCCTTCTATGCTGCAGCGTGTATCAGTTGTGGTGCCTGTGTTGCTGCTTGTAAAAATAGCTCAGCCATGTTGTTTACATCTGCTAAGGTTTCCCACTTAGCATTATTACCGCAAGGTGGACCAGAAAGAAAAACACGTGTTGTTAGCATGGTTGCTCAGATGGATAAAGAAGGTTTTGGTGCATGCACAAACATAGGTGCTTGTGAAGCTGCTTGTCCTAAAGAAATCTCGATCACCAACATAGCACGCTTGAATGCTGAATATTTAAGCGCAGGGTTAACGATGGAAAACAAAGGAACTACTTAGAATAGTAATCTTAACAGGAAGCCATTCTGATAAACAGGATGGCTTTTTTATTTAAACTTTGCTTATGGAATATACAATCCCAGCAAACACGAAAATTGGTCACATACATTTAAAGGTTTCTGACCTTGATAAGGCAATGACCTTTTATGTCGGAATACTTGGATTTGAAATAACTCAGCGTTATGGGTCACAGGCTGTGTTTGTTTCTGCTGGTGGTTACCATCACCACATTGGCTTAAACACATGGTATAGTAAAAATGCTCCAGCAGCGACAGAGAAAAGCTGTGGCTTATTTCACACTGCTATTCTGTATCCAACAAGAAGAGATTTAGCAGTTGCACTGCAAAGACTAATTGACGCTAAATATCCGTTAACCGGAGCTTCAGATCATGGAGTATCCGAAGCAATTTATTTAGATGATCCAGATGGTAATGGTGTTGAGTTGTATTGGGACAAACCTAAAGAAGATTGGCCATTTGACGGAGAGGGAAACTTGCAAATGGTTACAGAACGTTTGGATATCCCCTCGCTTCTTGCTGAAATCTAATCATGCCGAACACTTATTTTCAGTTCAAGGAGTTTACTGTTCACCAGGATAAAACTGCGATGAAGGTTTGCACAGATGCATGTTTGTTTGCAGCATGGGTTGCAGATCATACTCAACACTCAACACTCAACATTCAAAAAATTTTAGATGTCGGAACGGGATCAGGTTTATTAAGCTTAATGCTTGTACAAAAAACCTCTGCACATATAGACGCTGTTGAAATATATCAGTCGGCAGCTCAACAAGCAGAAGATAATTTTAGAACATCACCGTGGAATAACAAGCTACACCTACAT
>DASVST010000180.1:0-4690 GCA_036387965.1 Segetibacter sp.
CTTATTACATTGTTTGTAGTTGATGAATTAACCTTTGATAAATACAACGACAAAGCAGATAGAATTTATCGTGTAAATGTTGATTTAAGATTTGGAGGAGCTGAACAAAAATTTGCTGTATCCTCTGCGCCATTAGCTCCAACAATCATTAAAGAGTTACCACAGGTTGAAAATGCTGTTCGCTTTAGAAACTACGGCTCATCGCTTGTAAGAAAGGGCTCTCAGAACATTCATGAAGAACGAATAATATTTGCGGACTCTACATTGTTTTCCGTTTTCTCCTTACCGATGATCGCAGGCAATCCTAAAACCGCACTCACTGAGCCAAACTCTGTTGTTATAACGAGCACAACAGCCAAAAAATATTTTGGTAATAACGATGCTGTTGGACAGGTTTTAAAATTCGATAACCAGAACGACTATAAAGTAACAGGTGTCATAAAAGACGTTCCAAAAAACTCCCACTTTAATTTTGATTTCTTTGTTGCTATGACGAACGCTGAAGAGAGCAGAAACGGCGTTTGGGCGAGCTTCAATTTCAACACCTATGTTTTGCTGCGCAAAGATGCTGATCCAAAACTTGTTGCTGCTAATATGCAGAAAACATCAGACAAATACCTTTGGCCCCAGGTAAAGGAAATGATGAAGATCGATCCTGTTGAGTTTAAAAAATCAGGCAACTTCATTAACCTTTCACTGATGCCGCTTACTGATATTCATTTACACTCTGATAGAATTGTAGAACTATCTCCTAACAGCGATATGCAGGTTGTATATATTTTTTCAATAATTGCTGCTTTCATCTTAATCATCGCCTGTGTAAATTTCATGAACCTATCAACTGCACGATCTTCAAACCGGGCAAAAGAAGTTGGTGTCAGGAAGGTTCTGGGCTCTCAACGTATAAATTTAATAAACCAGTTTCTTACGGAATCTGTTCTCCTCAGTTTAATCTCGTTTGTTTTAGCGCTCGGTATCGCATTTTTGATTCTGCCGTATTTTAATGAACTATCGTCAAAGCAGTTGTCCTTATCTCCTTCTGCTCATCCTGTGTTGCTCCCTGTTCTTATAACTTGTTCAATAATCGTGGGCATACTCGCAGGTACGTATCCCGCTTTTTATCTGTCATCGTTTCAGCCAGTACAAGTACTAAAAGGTAAGTTAGCAGGAGGTTCCAAACACAGCTTTTTCCGAAGTTCGTTAGTGGTGTTTCAGTTCGCAATTTCAATAGGATTAATAATTGGAACAATCGTAATATATCGGCAGTTAAATTTTATTCAAACAAAAAAATTAGGGTTTAATAAAGAGCAGGTACTGGTGGTACATAACGCTTATGCACTCGGTGATAAAGCAAAAACCTTTAAAGATGAAGTAAAGAGGTTTAAAGATGTACAATCTGCTTCTTTAACGGGATACCTTCCTGTGCCATCCAGCAGAAATGAACATCCTTTTTTTCCCGAAGGACAAATGGATAGTGAAAAAGCAGTGACTATGCAGGATTGGTCAGTAGACCATGATTACATTAAGACCTTAGGCATGGAGTTGGTTAAAGGCAGAGACTTTTCTGTTGATATGCCGACGGATAGTACATCTGTAATTATAAACGAAACTGCCGCCCGCCTGTTTGGATTTGATGAACCTTTAGGCAAGACTATTACTTCACTCAGTGATCCTTCAGATCCTAAGTCACGAAAGGATCTAAAGGTTGTTGGAGTTGTAAAGAACTTCCACTTTGAATCCCTAAGGCAAAACATTAGTGCCTTATGCATGAAACTTGAGTCATCAAGAGGTGCGATTTCTTTTAGGGTGAATGGAAACAACATTGCTGCTAACGTAAGTGCAATTGAATCTTTATGGAAGAAAATGGCGCCTGCAGAACCTTTCAACTATTCTTTCCTAAATGAAGATTTCAACAGCATGTATCGTGCTGAACAAAGGTCAGGAAGAATCTTTATCTCCTTTGCTGTACTCGCTATTCTTATTGCCTGCCTCGGCTTATTTGGTCTTGCTACCTATTCGGCAGAACAACGCACAAGGGAAATCGGGATAAGGAAAGTACTGGGAGCTACTGTTTCAAACATTGCAGGAATGCTTTCGAAAGATTTTTTGAAGCTGGTGATTATTGCAGCGGTAATAACATTCCCGATCGCCTGGTTTGCGATGCACAAATGGCTACAGGATTTTGCATTTAGGATTGACATAAGCTGGTGGATATTTATAGTAGCAGGAATGATAGCTGTGTTTATTGCACTTGCTACTGTAGGCTTCCATGCTATAAAAGCAGCATTATCTAATCCTATTAAAAGTTTAAGAACAGAATAAAATATCAAGTATTTAGTAGTAAGTATAAAACAGGAACAAGGAAGTTCAGGAAATAAGATAATATAAGATGAAAAGTATATTAACGATGTTAGCAGTTTTGATGTCCTCAACCCTGTATTCACAGGCTGGTATTGAAACCAACTCAGCAATCAGTTATAAAAAGAAAGATCTGAAGAAACTAAAATGGATTGAGGGTAAGTGGAGAGGAATGTTTGATAACAAGCCGTTTTATGAGATCTATCAATTAATAAATGATAGCACCCTTAGGATTACACACTACAAATGGGATGGAAACGATTCTAGCAAAACGACTTTTGATTATGTGCAATGGGTAAAAGATGGTTACTATTTAGGTGAGCAGCAGAATTGGAAAGCAATGACAATTAGTAATAAAGAAATAAAACTTGTACCGGTAAACAAGGTATCTAACGAGATAGTATGGCAAAGAAAAGAAAAGAAGAACTGGATAGCTATACTTAGTCACAAGAGCGGAAACAGAACATATAACATGGAACACTTTGATCCTTTCAAAACAAGAAAATAACAATTAGCAAGATGTTTCAGAACTATATAAAAATGGCCTTTCGTAACCTTTGGAATAACAAAGGTTTTTCTTCTATAAATATATTAGGTCTTGCCATCGGTATTACCTGTAGTTTACTTATTTTCTTATTTGTTACAGATGAGGTTAGTTACGATCGCTTTCATAAGGATTCAGATAACATTTACCGTGTGGTAAAGGATTTCGTGAATGATGATGGCAGCCGTATACCAGATGCAACCACACCTGCTCCACTTGCACCTGCAATGCAAAGAGAGATACCTGAAGTAGCTTCAATAACAAGAATACGCCCAAACTGGGGAAGGAGTTATTTAATAAAATATAAGGAGAAGAAGGTTGCAGAAGAAAAGTTGTACGGAGTTGATAGCAGCTTTTTTAATGTTTTTACTTTCCCTTTTGTTGCGGGTAATGCAAAGGATGCACTTAAAAATAGCACATCAATAGTAGTAACTCAAACTGCTGCTAAACGATTATTCGGTAACGAAAACCCTCTTGGCAAAACAATTAATGTGGATGCTTATGGAGACTTGATGGTCTCAGGAGTTTTAAAAGATGTTCCTGCAAATGCCCATTTTCACTTTGACTTTTTAGTCTCGTTCAATCTTCTATCGGGAGTAAATGACCAACAAACTAACTGGAATAATTACAATGACGTTACCTACGTAAAAACAAAACCCGGAATTAACATAGCAGAGTTCACAAAAAAGATCCAGGCCCTAAACGACCGGAATGTAGAAAAGAGTTATAGCATATTTTATGTTCAGCCAATAACGGATATTCATTTAACATCTAACCTCAAATGGGAACTTGAGCCAAATGGAAATGAGCAATACGTAAAGATATTTACGTTGATCGGCATCTTCATCATAGTTATTGCAGCTATCAACTACGTTAATCTTGCAACAGCGAAAGCATCAGCACGGGCTAAAGAAATAGGTGTTAGAAAGGTAATAGGTGCATTACGTAGATCACTCATAAGCCAGTTTCTAACAGAATCGGTAATTACATGCATTATCGCATCACTTATTGCCATAATATTTGCTCAACTATTATTGCCGGTTGTAAACCAATTAACCGGAAAACAGCTAACATTAATTCAAGATCCGTTGCTACTGGTTTATGTAATTGCAAGCACTCTTTTACTTGGAATTATAGCAGGCTTCTTCCCGGCTTTATACCTCTCATCATTTAAGCCAATAGCTGTTCTCAAGGGCTTTAAGTTGAACGAAAAAGGCGCATTGAACTTAAGAAAAGGATTAGTGGTTGTTCAGTTTACAATCTCAATTGTATTGATTATTGGAGCGCTGATTATTTCACAACAAATGAATTACATAAGGTCAGCTAACCTGGGGTTAGATACAAAGCAGGTAGTAACGATTACTAACACAGGCTTTTTATCAGGTGCAGATAGAAACGCTTTCAAAAACGAGCTATCACACATTCCGGGAATACAAGAGGTTACTTCCTCAAATAGTATATTACCCGATAAGTTTAGCACCACTAGAGTAAGCTTAAAAGGCACGACAAAGGAGCAGCAGATTAATTACATAGCTGTGGGATATAATTATCTCGACGTAATGAATATTGAAATAAAAGAAGGCCGTGGCTTTTCTGAAAAATTCTTAGCCGATACAGCAACTAACGGAATACCCGGAGGTCCGCTTGAGCAAACAATCGGGAGCGTTGTTTTAAATGAAACTGCTGTAAAAGAATTTGCTATCTCCTCGCCTGTAGTAGGCAAACAAATTTTATGGGCAACAGATCTCGATACCAACTATTACATGAACATAGTAGGAATTGCAAAAG
>DASVST010000181.1:0-1835 GCA_036387965.1 Segetibacter sp.
TAGCTGTTTCTGTAACTACCAGTTCGCCGTTTTCCAAATAATGATTCTCGTAATTGATATAAAAATCTTTACGGGAACCTTTAAATTTTACTTCGACAATGTTAAAAGCTTTATAATTTGATGGCATGTCCATATGCGACAGCCAGTCGTAAACATCTAGTTTGCTGCAACCGTTAGTAAGGCAAGAGCCATTACTTTTGCAGCCTGCAGGCGTACATCCGCCTGTTGAACATGAACCACATCCCATTTAGTTATATATATGTTGAGTTCCGCTAGCTAGCGGAAGCGTATTAAACTTTAAAATTTTTATAAACTGCAAAGATACATCTAAAAATAAAATTTTAGGATTTGCATTCCTTTCTATATGATAGTGAGCTTTCTCAAGCTCGTTAATTATTGATTCGGCTTTGGCCAGGTTTAAGGTTTTGCTAAAGTTAACAACAAATTCCTTTTCATTACCAGGAAGATGAACAAGATGATGTGCCCCTGATATTACCATAATTACTTCCCGCATAAGCTTAATGCCGTACCTGAGAAGATTTTTCTGATTCTCCCGCCCAAAGCGTGCCGTATTTTCGGCGAAATCTATTACTTGTAAACCTCGGTTGGTGTAACACATTCTTAACCAATCGGAGAAAACACCGAAATTATTATTGCCATCTTCTTTACTTAAAGTTAAAGCCGATTGAATATTGCCTTCGCTTAAATATGCAACCCGGCTGGCCTGTTCGTGGCTCAATCCTTTTTTAACCAAAAATTCAGTTACATCTGTATCATGCAAACGATGAATTTTAACAAGCTGCGTTCTGGATAAAATAGTATTTAGAATTTGATCCTGATTTTGGGCAACTAATAAAAATAAGGTTTTATGAGGCGGTTCTTCAATTAGCTTAAGTAAAGTATTTCCTGCTTTATCTAAATATTCGGGCAGCCACATTATTAAAACTTTGTATTCGGCCTCAAATTGCTTCATACTTAGTTTTTTGATAATCTGATGGCATTCGGCTATGTTAATGTTTGCTTGTTTGTTTTCAGCATCAAGCTGTATGCGCCATTCATCTAAACTTAAATAAGGGTTGGTTAAAAAGGCTTCGCGCCACTCTTCAATAAAAGATAAGGCAGTATCGTCTTTATGTTTAGCAAAAAAAGGATAAGAGAAATGTAAATCGGGGTGTATGAGCTTTTTATACTTCCGGCAAGATGAACACTCATTACAACTATCATCTGGTAAACGGCTTTCGCAAGAAATATACTGGGCATAGGCTAAGGCAAGCGGTAATCCACCCGACCCTTCGGGCGATAAAAACAATTGAGCATGACTTACCCTATTCTCGTTCACAGATTGGATAAGATGTTGTTTTACTTCCTGCTGACCTACAATCTCAGAAAACTGCATAGGCTGCAAAATAGGAAATAGAGTCGAGAATCAAGAAGCAAGAGACAAGAATCAAGAGCTGAGTGATAAGATTGCGGAATATATTCTAAAAAGATACTAGATTTGAAGATACAGATACGGGATATTAGATTTGAGATGAGAGACCAGACCCTCTTTAAACATGTAATTTTCTCATATCTAATGTCTCACATCTCATATCTCCTCCCATGTCTCGAATAATGGCTTTTGATTACGGTACCAAACGCATTGGCGTGGCCGTTACCGATCCTTTTCAATTGATAGCCACGGGCCTTACCACTATTCATCCTAAAGATGCGGTAGATTTTATAAAGAAATACCTGTCTAGTGAAGAGGTGGAATGTTTCGTTGTTGGAGAGCCCAAACAAATGGATGGCAGCCCATCGCAATCAGCTCAACATGTTAAGGGTTTTATCACCAT
>DASVST010000182.1:0-9355 GCA_036387965.1 Segetibacter sp.
ATTGCCAAAAAATTTAGCATTGGCATCTCCTTTGCCAGTTTTATAGCAAATTAAGCCCATGGCAAATTGCGACAATCTATTTAAGGTGTTTAATGAAGAATTACATATCCCGTTATCGAAAAATGGTAAGCTTAAGGGCTCCAGAAAAGAGCTGAGGAAGCGCATACGGGATTATTTTGCTAAAAACCATCCTACTTATAAGCCTAAGTTTTATACTCAAGGTTCATATGTAATGGGTACAACAATACGTACAAAGGATGATACCTGTGATTTAGACGATGGCGTTTATTTCGATTCTAACCCCGATAATGTCACCTGTACCACTTTGCAAAAATGGGTGAAAGAAGCAGTTGATGGAACCACAGATGCATCTCCTTCTCATCGCAAGAAATGTATCACGGTAGACTACAAAGCTGGATACAACATTGATTTGCCTGTCCTTCTTTTTGACAACAAAAAAGATGCTCACCCTTCCTTAGCTGTCAAAGACGGCAACTGGCAGGACGACGACCCGAAAGAGTTTATTACAAAGTTCAACTCCGACAAGGATGCAGAAGAACAAATTGTTAGAATCGTCAGATACCTAAAAGCGTGGTGCGACTATAAAAGAGAAAAAATGCCAAGCGGTTTAGCGATGACTATTTTGGCTATGAATAACATTCAAAAGAACACACGTGATGATGTTGCTTTAAAATATACTTTGATTGAAATCGAACAGGAAATAAAGCAAGTCTTCCAATGTGTTATGCCTACAACACCAAAGGATAATATATTCAAGGATTATGATGCCAGCAGGAAGGATAATTTTATGACAAACCTTGCTGACTTTATTGCTGATGCCAAAAAGGCTGTAGATGAAGAAAAGAATCAATTAAAAGCAAGCAGGTTATGGCAAAAGCACTTCGGTAGTAAATATTTTCCTAATGGAGAAGATGTTGCTGAAACAGCTACTAATGCCTCTTTGTTAAGTTCAACAATTGGAAATTCAAAACCTTATTTTGGCGCTCTCTAATTATAAAATATTCTGTAACCAATTAGAAGATTTAATTAACACATATCCGAATTTAGCAATTAAAGAGTCTGGAGGGGAAAAGTATGTCAAAGGAATTCTTGATGTTCCAAATGACTTAGGAGACACCGTGGGAAGTTTCTTGATAGAGATACGATTTGCGCCAAAGTTCCCATTCCGTTTTCCAGATGTTTATGAAGTAGGCGGGATAATTCCCAATGAAGCTGATTGGCATAAATATCCTGACCATAGATGTTGTCTTACTGTTGAACCAGATGAAATATTAAAATGTAAAAACAGCATCACCTTAAAAGAATTTGTAGCAAATCATGTTTTTGCTTTTTTAGCAAACTATATCTACAGAAAAGAAACTGGAGTGTATAAAAATGGTGATTATGGACATTGGATTATCGGAATACATCAATTTTACTCAGAGCTGCTTAAAACTAAAGATTACAACCTGTGGCTCGTATATTTCGAAAACGTTTTTCGGCATAAACCCTATAAAAAAGATAGAAACGTGAAGTGTTTTTGCGAGAGTGATTTAATCTTCAAAAAATGCCACAAACTGGTGTTTGATACTCTACGTGAAATTGGTGAAGAACAAGTTTTAAAAGATTTCAAAACCATAATCAAAGAATGCGAAAATTATTTATCGGCTCATCAACAGAAGGACTCCCAATTGCAGAACGATTAAAAGCGAAGTTGGAAAAAGAGTTATATGATTTTATCGAATGTACTATTTGGAACGACGGCAAAATATTTTCGCTAAATAAGAGTGCACTCGATTCATTAGTAGTGGCTGCTCGTAAGTTTGATTATGGGATTCTGATAGCTACTAAAGATGATATTGCAACAGTCCGGGGAACTGAAGTTTATCTACCCCGTGATAACGTTATGTTCGAAATGGGAATGTTTCTCGGAAGTTTGGGTTTAACCAGAGCTTTCTTGATGACTGAGAAAGCAAGTAAACTTCCGACGGATTATAATGGGGTAACTGTACCTTATTTTGAGTCGGATGTGGATGGAAGTCTTGATAGAGCAATAGAACAAATTGCAGAGGTCATGCTTAACTCCAAAAACAGCTTCAATATTAGACCAGTTCCATCTGCAGCATTAGCGCTTTCCTATTTTGATAATTTTGTTCAGCGTGTTGCGCAAAAGCTCCTCAGAGATGACATTGATTTTACACTGAAAGTCTTATTACCGAAAAGCCTTGAAAACGTCTACACTTACATTGACTATTATAAAAAGTATAATAAAAGCGAGGAAGTCAGTGTTTATGAAAAAGGCACAAGGCCTTTTGTTTATAAACTTAAAGAGGAGGTTAATACCTACTGGGATATTCCTACAACTCTTACAACACTCAACAAACTTATTAATTTAGTTATCCCTTCAAAAGAGATAGGTGTAGAAGAAGATAAACAAGATTGGATTGAACAAGAACTACGAAACTTCAAGGGAACAATCGAAATACTTGTTGAGCTATGCCCAGCGTGTAAGGGGAATGTTGTAGTCCAGTTTCTAAAATAATTTTTTTCTGTGAACTATTTTAAAGTGCAAGTGCCGATGGTAAATCCCTGTAACTTTAAACTCTTGTGCAAATTTTGTGCAAACGCCATAATAAAAAAGGGTCTCAATTTCTTGAAACCCTTTGCTGTAGTGTGTGGGAGCACACGGGTTCGAACCGCGGACCCTCTGCTTGTAAGGCAGATGCTCTAAACCAACTGAGCTATGCTCCCGCTTTTGGGAGTGCAAATATAAGGTCAAGGAACTTGAATAAAAAAGTAATTTTTGAAAAAGTATTTTTTTATGAGATACTTGATATCGATACAACATCAGCACTACAAGCTGGAGCAGTTTCTATCAGCTTTTAAAATGTACCTTTAAGACTGAGTTTAATACTATGACTAAAATAATATTGCCTGTACTGGTAATATTTGCAACAGGGGCTTGCACCCAACCTGCTACGGTGAAGAATCACAACAATGTTTCTGATATTGAAAAGATACAGAAAGACCCATTATACAAGCAGTACATGGACTATATTTCCCAAAATAATTTCACCGACAAATATGATTTTCCTATAATTCCGAACGCTGAGGATAAAGAGAAACAAGCAAGAGAGAATGGAACAATAACAGACTACTACAAGTCTATCAAGGATATCAATTACGGGGTTTCTTGGTATGATGCTGTGATTGTGCCCCAAAATAAAAGGATGCAACTGTTTGCAGAACTTTATAAGAAATATGTTGGTGATAGTAAAATGCCTGCCGAAATTTTAAAGTCGGCTTTACTACAAAACAGAACTTTCAAAAGAGACTAAGGTCTTTATCAAGAAAATGCATGTAATTAATTGCAGCAGTTGATGAAGGAATACAATTCACAATGCACCACATCTGATATACATAAATTCATTCAAGCGTTTAAACACTGAACTACTTTGTGCTGTTGATACTGAAGCAGAGGTTGTGAAAGTTTAAAAGAAAAGGAAGCATATAGTTGTAACGCAGATTCTCTAAACCAACTAAGTTATGCTCCCGCTTTTGGGGTGCAAATCTAAGGTCTCGTCATTTCTCCTAATCTTTTTATTTCTATTTTCATTAGCTCTCGATTACCTTCCGGATTGATAAAATACTGTTGTTCAATCACCTCGGCTCACCTCAAAAATTAAGCATTCGTATCTTCTATATAAATTTTTAAAAAGATAACTTTGCCAAAAATGGAGAAGGCATGTTTAAGATGAGTGGTAGCACTAAAACCATCGAAGAAATTGATGAAGATGTGCTGACGGACGTGGAAAAACTATATCATATTGTAGTCTGGAATGATGAAGTAAATACATTTGAATGGGTAATAGACACCTTAATTGAAATTTGCGGTCACTCGGAAGAGCAGGCAGAACAATGTGCTCTCTTAATACATACGCAAGGCAAATATGCCGTTCAGCAGGGGAAATTTGAAGACCTTAAGCCAAAGCGTGATGCTATAGTTGACAGGGGCATCGGTGCTACGATCGAAGAACTTGCTTCTTAAATACTTTGGCGAAGTAGATTTTACCTCCGGTTAAACATCGTTGCGTCAGACTGAGCATAGTCAAAGAGGATCTGATTGACCTACAAAGCAAAAAAATTACAACATTTACCTCTTCAGGTTTATAGTGTACGTTCATCTTTTGTACTACTATCTGTCTTAGCCTTCATAGCGCAAGTAGGTCATCATTGAAGAAACTCTAACTTCACTTTACATGCCGCTGTTTTCATTAAACGATAAGATCTGGTTTCCACTGGTAACCGAAGCATTGCCGGATGGTTTACTAGCTATCGGAGGCGATCTCTCCCAAGAACGTTTACTACTTGCCTATAAGAAAGGAATTTTTCCCTGGTATGAAGGTGATGTACCGCTATGGTGGAGCCCTGATCCAAGGTTTGTAATGTTTCCTGATGAAGTTAAAGTAAGTAAAAGTATGCGGAGCATATTGAGAGGTAACACTCTTACATTCACCATAAATAAAGCGTTTAAAGAAGTAATTAATTGCTGTAGGAAAATTGAACGCAAAGACCAGGAGGGAACATGGATTAATAAAGATGTAGAAGCGGCTTACACAGAGCTACATGACGCAGGTTATGCCCATAGTGCCGAAGCTTGGTCTGAAGGCAAATTAGTTGCCGGTTTATATGGTGTTCGCCTCGGCAATGTATTCTTTGGAGAAAGCATGTTTACAACGGTTAGTAATGGCAGCAAATATGCCTTCATCAAATATGTACAACTTCTAAAAAAGCAAGGAATTAAAATTATAGATTGCCAGGTTTATACTGAACACCTGGAGAGCCTTGGAGCAAGATTTATAAAAAGGGATGAATTTATGACTTTCCTGAAACCAGTAAATACAGGGGAATTAAAACACTAATTCTTACTGTTAAGATCCGATTTCGAAGGATCATTTAAATAACGGAAGGATAACCAATCTTATCAGGATAATAATTAAGGCAAGTAAAAAAATAATAACCGAGATGCGGTTCATTCCATGCATGTACTTCATCCATTGCGTACGTGGCGCATTCGGATCTCGTTTCTTCAAATAGAGATATTCCGCTAATTGCCTCCAAATTCCCATAGCTTGCTTTTTCCAAAGTTACTTTGTTTACAAGCTAAGTTTCCTTGAAACTTTGAGTGCTCTGAATGACTAAAAAATTAAAATGCAATTAAATAAGCTGATTTTTAATACCGCTTTTCATTTTCACTCCTGCTTAAAACGCTTTTTAATCTATATTGTTCTTTTTTCTTAACCCTACCAGTACATCATCATGAAGAAACTTTTATTCGCTGTTGTTTTACTCCTTTCTTTCCAGTCTTTTGGGCAAAAACGTGCTTGTGGTACGATGCCTGTCAACAAAAGAAACCAAGAACTGTTACGCCAGCAATTCCCTAATGGGCAGCGTCAGATTAAAAGCACCGGTAAACAATTTCAGCTCGGGAAGCGTGCAACTACTGTATATAATATTCCAGTTATTGTGCATGTAATACATAGTGGCGAAGCTGTAGGAACAGGGAAAAACATTTCCGCGGCACAAATTCAGTCGCAAATAAGTGTGCTAAATGAAGATTTCAGAAATTTAAACGCAGATAAAAGCAGTATTCCCTTAGCATTCCAGGCAAACCAGGCAGATGTACAATTTAATTTTTGTCTTGCTGCAATTGATAAAAATGGAAACGTGATGCCTGAACCAGGCATTGATCGGGTTGATAAAAACAGCTATTCATGGACGGATGCTCCTTACGATTTTGAATATATAGATGATAATATTAAACCTGCTACTATTTGGAATCCTTCAAATTACCTGAACATTTGGATCACAGATATTTCTGATGATGTATTAGGTTATTCGCAGTTTCCCGATAATAATGCCAATCTCGGTGGAATTGATCCCGCTGGTGGTTTAGCAACCACTGATGGAGTAGTGATTCAATATAGCACTTTTGGCAGGGTCGGTAATGTCTCAGCACCATATAACAAAGGAAGAACTACAACGCATGAAATGGGGCATTTCTTTGGCTTACGCCATATTTGGGGTGATGAAAGTTGTGGTAATGATTTTTGTAATGATACGCCTGTTCAGGAACAGGAAAATACAGGATGTCCATCTTTTCCTCACATTAGTTGTTCCAATGCACCTAACGGCGATATGTTCATGAACTTTATGGACTATACAGATGATAGATGCATGTTCATGTTTACTATTGATCAAAAAGACAGGATGCATTCTGTAATGGCTGCAAATACACCCCGTCGATCAAGTTTAGCGGCCTCAACTGTTTGCAACACCACAGCCGTACCTTCAGCCAACTTTACGTTTAGCCCGATCAATATTGTTGCGGGTTCTACTGTAACATTTTCTGATGTTTCAATTGGTAATCCTTCTGGCTGGTCATGGAACTTCGGCGGCGGCGCAGCGATAAATACAAGTACAGATAGAAACCCTACTGCCACATTTAATAACGCCGGATCATACCAGGTATCATTAACGGCTACTAATGCAAACGGAAGCAATACGATTACAAAAACTGTTATTGTTACTGCATTTAATTGTGCAGATACCTTGACTAATTTTAGAGGAACTCCTGCTCTATATACAGTAAGTACCGCAGGCCAGCAAGGTTATGTTTCAGGTCATAACAGTTATCTTGATAAATCAAAAGCAGAAAAATTTAATTATACCGGCCCTGCACTTAAAGTTGATAAGCTGGTTTACTTTTTTGGTGTTGCTAAAGGAACCGGAAGCATAACGGCCACCGTTTGGCAGGGTAACGGCGCAGGTGGCACACCTGGAACGGTTTTGTATAGTCAGGCGAAGCGTATAGATTCCCTAAAAACCGGCGGAGCAGCAACAGTAATTACCCTGCCAAATCTTCTTACTATCAATGGAAGTTTTTATGTTGGAATTACATTAAACTATGCTGCCGGTGATACAGTAGCTCTATTAACTAACAAAAGTGGCGAAGCAGAAAGTAATACTGCATGGGAGCAATGGGAAGACAATGACTGGTATGAATACAGCGACCCTGGAGCATGGAATATTAGTGTAAATCATATGGTAGCAGTTCTGTTTGATAACAGAACCCAGCCAGGTGTTTCAACATCTGTTTGCAGTAATGCTGATGTTACGAATACAGCAACGTTCACCGATGCATCGTGTGGTGTAATAGCTAAAATTGAACCTTCAGGCGCGGCGAGGGTGAGCGGGGGTGTAAGTACATGTGTAAGCACCCAAACGGGCACAATAAACTTTAATGGACAGCCTTATGTAAGGCGATATTTTGATATTAATCCCTCAACAAATGCTTCAACAGCTACGGGTACAATAACTTTATACTTTAGGGATGAAGATTTCGCAAATTATAATACAAACAGGGGCGCAAATCCACCTTTACCTACTGTAGCAGGTGGAGCAAACAGCGATGCTGCAAAGGCTAGCTTAATCGTTACTCAGTTTCATGGAACAAGCTCCTCCGGGCAACCAGGAACTTATAATGGAGCTACGGTTGATATCAACCCTGATGATAATAAAATTGTTTGGAATACTTCTCTAAATGCGTGGGAAGTAACTTTCAATGTAACAGGTTTCTCTGGATTTTTTGTTCATACAGGAGCTACAGTTTTGCCCATAACTATGGAATACTTTAAGGGGCAAAAACAAGGAACAATCAATCTCCTTTCCTGGAAATCTAATTGCCTTTCTACATCGGTAGATTTTGAAATTGAAAGAAGCACTAATGGTAGAAACTTTTCTGCTATTGGTAATATAAATGCAACACAGGCAAGATGTGCATCACCTTTTGATTATACAGATAATCATCCATTACCAGGTACAAACTATTACCGACTTAAAATGACAGAGATCGATGGGAATGTATCCTATTCAAAAGTTGTAACCCTGTTTACCAAGAACGGCGGTATAGAAATAGTAAGCCTTGTTCCAACATTAGTAGATAAAGGAAGTGCAATCCTCAATGTGTCTGCTTCAAAAGATTCTAAGCTAGACCTTTTCATAACAGATGTTCAGGGAAGAGTTATTCAAAAACTAACAGCATCCCTTCAGTCGGGGTACAATAATGTAAGCATTAACCTAAGCAACCTGGCAGCTGGAAGCTATAACATTTCGGGACATACGGCAGATGGCAAAACAAGAACAGTTCGCTTTGTAAAGCAATAAATATTCTTCTTATAAAAATGCCTCCTGTTTTTCAGGAGGCATTTTATTTATATGCAGTTTTGAAGTCTTCGGCTTAGTCAGTAAAATCTTTTTCCTCCGGGCCTGAACTACCTTTTTTCTTTTCGACTGGTGTTGTGTCACTATTACCTTTTACTTTATCTTCTTTGCTGTTTGCAGAGTTTGGCAAGTCTGTTTTAAAAGATTCAGATGAATTTAAGTTCTCATTCTTGTCAGCTATTTCTTCATTGTTATTCATACATTAATTAGTTTAAAGATCATTGCAAATATACTTCATTGATTTTTGTGAAGTAAACAACTAATAAGCAAAAGAAGGCAGTGTTTATATTAGTTGACATTAGAAAACCCTTCTCCTTTTTATTCATGCTTTAATCAAACTTTTTTTGAGTGAGTGTAGAATTTCTTGTTATGTATGAATATCTAAGACATCTTTGCACCCATTATTTCAATAATAAACACAAGCAATGATGAGCAATAATTGGAAGTTGAAGTGAGTGACACAACGATGTTACATGAAGGAACAAATGCTAAGTACAAAAAATCAAAACTGAACAAAAAAACCTTTAAACGATCATATGGCTGCTAAAACAGATGTTTTTCAATCACCGGATTATTATTTGGTAGATGAGTTATTAACCGATGAGCAAAAGCTGGTGAGAGATTCGGTGCGTAATTATGTAAAGAAAGAAATATCTCCTATAATAGAAGATTATGCGCAACAAGCTGAGTTTCCACAGCAAATTGTTAAGCAATTAGGTGATATAGGTTGTTTTGGCCCAACCATTCCTGAAGAGTATGGTGGTGGTGGAATGGATTATATAAGTTATGGTTTGATGATGCAGGAATTAGAGCGTGGAGATAGTGGCGTTCGTTCAACTGCGTCTGTTCAGGGTTCTCTCGTTATGTTTCCTATTTATGCGTATGGCAGTGAGGAGCAGAAGAGAAAATACTTGCCGAAACTTGGCAGTGGCGAATGGCTTGGTTGCTTTGGCCTGACGGAACCGGACTTTGGTAGTAATCCTGCAGGAATGATCACAAACTTTAAAGATGCCGGAGATCATGTTATTCTTAATGGTGCAAAAATGTGGATCAGTAATGCACCATTTTCGCA
>DASVST010000183.1:0-7427 GCA_036387965.1 Segetibacter sp.
TAAGTACCAAAAATCTGGTAGGCGGAGTTGAATACTATGACGGACAGTTTGATGATGCCCGTCTTGCCGTTAATATTGCTCAAACTGCTGCAGAAAAGGGGGGAGTTCTACTCAATTATTTTAAAGTAAATGGATTATTAAAAACCGGCAACAAGTTAAGCGGAGTTAAAGCAACAGATATAGAAACCAGAACAGAATATACACTCAAATCCAAAGTTGTAATCAATGCCACTGGGGTATTTGTTGATGATGTGCTTCAGATGGATACACCCGGAAAGAAACCAATGGTGCGTCCAAGCCAGGGTATTCATTTAGTGGTTAAGAAAAGCTTTTTAAACGGTAACCGAGCAATGATGATACCTGAAACAGCCGATGGGCGGGTATTGTTTGCAGTACCATGGCATAACCATATTTTATTAGGTACAACCGATACACCCCTTGAAAAACATTCTATCGAACCTGTAGCATTAGACAAGGAGATTAACTTTATCCTCGACACCGTAAAAGAATACCTTACCGAGCCACCAACAGAAAAAGACGTGTTAAGCGTCTTTGCCGGTCTGCGTCCTTTAGCTGCTCCGGATAAAAATACAAGCAGTACAAAAGAAATTTCAAGAGACCATAAATTAATTGTCAGCGACTCTGGACTTATCACGATCACTGGCGGCAAATGGACCACGTACAGGAAAATGGCTGAAGAAACAGTGGACAAGGCAATAGAAGTAGCCGCATTAAATAAGGTAGAATGTGGTACCAAAAAAATAAGAATACATGGAGCAACGCAGGTTACTTCAGATGATCATCATTCTGTCTACGGATCAGACTATTCAAGCATTCTTGAGCTGGTAAAACAATCACCAACTCTTGCTGGTAAGTTAGCCAATGAATTACCTTACACAATAGCAGAAGTGGTTTGGTGTATTAGAAATGAAATGGCCCGTACGGTTGAAGATGTTCTGGCCAGGCGTCTTAGAATTTTATTTTTAGATGCAAAAGCTGCTTTAAGTGCAGCTCCTAAAGTAGCTGAGTTAATGGCATCCGAACTTAACTATGATGATGATTGGCAAAAACAGCAGTTAGAAGATTTCACAAAACTTGTTAATCAATATTTATTAAAACCAACGATAGAAAAAACAACACAGATTAGCGAAATGACACAAGTTGTTTAAAACATACTTTTAGAACTGTTGTGTACAACGAAAACAAACCGATGAGCTTGCCAAAATATATCTTATCACTCGATCAGGGCACAACGAGTTCCCGTGCAATTATCTTTAATAAAGAAGGTGAGATTATATCCGTTGCGCAAAAGGAATTTACACAAATTTATCCGCAGCCGGGCTGGGTAGAACATGATGCTAAAGAGATATGGTCAACACAGGCAACTGTTACTACCGAAGCTGTCTTAAAAGCAGGAGCAACTCCAGCAGATATTGCTGCAATAGGAATCACTAATCAACGGGAAACAACTGTTGTTTGGGATAGGGAAACAGGTGAGCCTGTTTATAATGCAATTGTATGGCAAGACAGGAGAACATCTGCTTATTGCAATACTTTAAAAGAGCAAGGCTATGAGAAAACCATCCAGGAGAAGACCGGGCTAATAATAGATGCATATTTTTCAGGAACTAAAATAAAATGGATACTGGATGAAGTACCGGGTGCACGTCAAAAAGCAGAAGATGGGAAGCTTGCTTTTGGAACAGTTGACGCGTGGCTTATCTGGAATTTGACTGCAGGTAAAGTTCATGTTACTGATGTTACCAATGCATCACGCAGCATGATCTATAATATTCACACGTTACAGTGGGATGAAGAGTTATTGAAAGTCTTAGATATACCACAATCCATGCTTCCACGGGTTTGTTCGTCAAGCGAAGTGGTAGGAGAAACCACGGGACAAATACTGGCTGCAAAAATTCCTATTGCAGGTATAGCGGGAGATCAGCAGTCAGCTTTATTCGGGCAAATGTGCACTAAGCCTGGCATGGTCAAAAATACATACGGTACAGGATGCTTTATGCTTATGAATATCGGTACAAAGCCAATCATTTCAAAAAATAAATTATTAACCACCATTGCCTGGAAGATAGGTGATGAAGTTCAATATGCTTTGGAAGGAAGCATATTTATAGGTGGTGCAGTGGTACAATGGCTTAGAGATGGGTTAGGTATAATATCATCATCAGCAGAAGTTGAAACGCTTGCAAAAAAGGTTGGCGACAATGGAGGTGTATTCCTGGTTCCTGCCTTTACAGGACTTGGAGCACCGTACTGGAACCAGGATGCAAGAGGTACAATGGTAGGGATTACACGTGGTACAACTTCAGCACATATTGCACGTGCAGCACTCGAAAGTATTGCACTGCAAACTATGGAAGTTCTGAAAGCAATGGAAGCTGACTCGGGTACACCTATAAAAGAATTACGTGTAGATGGTGGTGCAACAGCAAATGATCTCCTAATGCAGATTCAGTCGAATGTTCTGCAAACAAAAGTAGTGAGACCAGAGATAACAGAAACCACTGCAATGGGTGCGGCTTATTTAGCAGGTTTAGCTGTAGGATTTTGGAGTAATGTTGAAGAAATACAAGAACAATGGAAAGTTCAGAAAGTTTTTGACCCGGCTGAAGATAATAAATTAGAACAATTGATTAAAGGGTGGCAGAAAGCAGTCAAGGTATGTGAAGCATGGGCAGAATTACAGGCAGCAGAATCATAGACCAAAATGTCATAGGTAACATAATCAGAAAACTCGAAATTTGATACTACATGAATGAATTTACTGCTGAACTAATTGGAACCATGCTGCTGATTATACTAGGTAATGGAGTTGTTGCTAATGTAGTATTAAAAGGAACAAAAGGAAACAATGGTGGATGGATTGTGATTACAACAGGATGGGCATTAGCAGTATATGTGGGCGTTGTTATTGCCTCACCATATAGTGGTGCACATTTAAACCCGGCAGTTACTATCGCTTTGGCTATTGTTGGAAAGTTTGCGTGGAGCAAGGTGTTGACGTTTATCGCGGCTCAATTAATAGGTTCGATGATCGGGGCTTTTGTTGTATGGATTGTTTACAGGGATCATTTCAACCAAACCAACGAGCCTCAAACGGAAATGGCTGCCTTCTGTACGGCACCGGCCATTCATAACAGGCTGTTTAATTTACTTAGTGAAATCGTTGGAACTTTTATATTGGTTTTCGTCATATTCTATTTTACAGGTGCTGAAATTGCGGATGCAAAAACGAAGATCGGGCTTGGTTCTTTAGGAGCCATTCCTGTTGCATTTTTGGTTTGGTCCATTGGCCTTTCTTTGGGTGGAACAACAGGATATGCGATTAATCCTGTAAGAGATTTCGGGCCAAGACTGGTTCATGCATTTGTGCCGCTAAAAAATAAATGCAGCAGCAACTGGGCTTATGCATGGATACCAATTACGGGTCCGTTTATAGGAGCTGCAATTGCCGCGTTATTGTATATGGCTTTACAACCTCAACAGGTTTAATATTAAAACTGAATCATCGAAACATAAAATAGCTAACTGCTAAACATGAAAGTACCCGGATTCCTTGCACCTGCTGCCCATACTGCTCCTTTGCCTGATCATCAGGTGGACGGTACTTACAAGCGACTTCGACTGCAGGTGTTTCTTGGAATATTTGTCGGTTACGCAGGCTATTACCTGGTACGGAAGAACTTTAGTATGGCTATGCCCGACCTTATCGAGCAGGGCTTTTCAAAAGGACAGTTAGGTATAGCCTTATCAGGTGTTTCTATAGCTTATGGTTTGAGCAAATTTTTAATGGGGAATGTTTCTGACCGAAGTAATGCGAGGATCTTTCTTTCGTTGGGTCTGGTACTTTCAGCGTTAAGTATGATAATGATGGGAATGTTTGCTGTAATGACAAGTTCAATAGCAATCATGTTTATCATTCTGTTCTTTAATGGGTGGGTTCAGGGTATGGGATGGCCGGCCTGCGGAAGGGTGATGGTACACTGGTTTTCAGTAAAGGAACGAGGTGTAAAAATGTCGATATGGAACTGTGCACATAATGTTGGTGGTGGTCTGGTAGGACCTTTGTCGATAGCTGGTCTTGCAATTTTCGGAAGCTGGCACAGCAAGTTTTATTTTCCTGGATTTATTGCATTGGCAGTGGCAGTTATTGCTTTTATATTGATAAGAGATACTCCACAATCATGTGGACTTCCTCCAATAGAAAAATATAAAAAAGATTTTACCAAAGATTACTCTGAAGAGCATGAACAAGAATTATCGGCGAAGCGTATATTCTTTGATTACGTTTTAAACAACAGGATGCTTTGGTACATTGCCTTCGCAAATGCATTTGTATATCTCGTTAGATATGGTGTTTTAGACTGGGCACCAACTTACCTCGAAGAAGCAAAAGGCTTCACCGTTAACCAATCAGGATGGGCATATTTTGCTTATGAATATGCAGGAATTCCCGGCACCTTATTATGCGGATGGATAAGCGATAAAGTGTTCAACGGAAGAAGAGCTCCTGCAACAGTTATCTATATGGCTCTCGTTCTCGCAGCGGTAATATTATATTGGCAAAACCCTCCGGGAAATCCGATGATAGATAACATTGCTCTTATATTTATTGGTTTTTTAATTTACGGACCTGTAATGTTAATTGGCGTTCATGCAATGGATCTTGTTCCTAAAAAAGCTGCCGGAACTGCTGCAGGGCTAACTGGTTTATTTGGTTATGTTGGAGGAGCTTTATTCGCCAATATAGCAATGGGTTATATAGTAGATGCATATGGCTGGGACGGAGGATTTGTAATACTAATAGCAGCCTGTATTCTTACAATACTGTTCACAGCTTTAACCTGGAGA
Source organism: Segetibacter sp. (assembly GCA_036387965.1). Taxonomy (GTDB): domain Bacteria; phylum Bacteroidota; class Bacteroidia; order Chitinophagales; family Chitinophagaceae; genus Segetibacter. The sequence continues at coordinate 4,873 of DASVST010000183.1, forward strand.
CATGAAAACAAAATCAAACTAACATAAATCTTAATACTTACATTTTAATCTATACGCTAATGTTTAAATCTACAATTGCTGCCTGCTCACTAAGATGGAAACATCTTACACTGAGTTTTACTTTTCTGTTGTTCAGCATCGCAATGTATGCTCAACAACAATATTTCGGTATTATACGAGATGCCGCTAATGCCCCCGTTGAAAATGTGAGTGTTTCTGTAAAAGGAACAAGCAGGGGAACCACTACAAATGCGCAGGGAAGATTTTCAATTTCTGCCAGAGAAAATGAAACGCTTGTTATAAGTTTCGTTGGATTTGAAACGCAGGAAATAGTTCTGGGTAAACCCGGCACAACAACGAACATAACACTGACCACAGCATCGGGCCAGCTTGAAGGTGTAGTAGTAACTGCTTTAGGTATCAAAAGAGAAGAAAGAGCACTCGGCTATTCGGCAACAACTGTTACATCTGAACAACTAACGAATGCGGTGGCATCTAACTGGACCGATGCGCTTTCGGGTAAAGTTGCGGGCTTAAACCTTGTGAGATCGAATAGTGGTCCTACGGGTTCTAACAGTATTATACTTCGCGGAGAGAACAATCTTACCGGAAATAACGAAGCACTGATCGTAGTGGATGGAGTTGTTATCAGTTCAAGTAGCGGTGGCCGTTCTGCTAACCGCAACGAAACGACCTATGGTACAAGTGGTGATAATATGCAAACAGATTACGGGAGTAGTTTAAATGATATTAACCCTGAGGATGTTGAATCTGTTACTGTGTTGAAGGGTCCGGGAGCTGCCGCTTTATATGGTCAGCGCGGAGCTAACGGGGCTATCATTATTACAACAAAATCGGGTAGCTCTAAAAGAAAAGGTCTGGGAGTTACGTTTAGTTCTAACGCTTCCATTGAGCAGATGAATAATTCCAGACCAAGCTTGCAATATGAGTACGGTCAGGGAGAGAACGGACAGGCTTACCACTCTTATAATGCAGGGCCCGACGGTCCAAATACCCGTTCAACCAGTTCGGCTTATGGGCCAAGGTTTAATGGACAAATGTTTTTCCAGTATAACCCGGGTTTGCAAACACAGGATACGATAAGAACACCATGGATTGGTTATAGTGGCAAAAATGGTGTAAACGGTTATTTCGAAACAGGGCAGACATTTACCAATACGGTAAGTATTGACGGTGGTACAGATAGAACGACTGCACGTTTTTCCTTCACGAATGTTAGCAACAAGTGGATTACTCCTAATACAGGCTATGGCCGTAATACTGTTGCGTTGTCAGTGAATTCAAAAATAAACGACAACCTTACCCTTTCTTCAAAAATCAATTACACTAATAAATTCAGTGACAACTTGCCGGGAGCAGGCTACGGAAACCAATCCATCATGTATTGGTATCTTTTTTGGCAGCCCAGTGCAGATATCAATTGGTTAAGAGATTATTGGCAAATTGGATTTGTGGATCAAAGAATTGCGTTTCCTTTCAGCAGTTTCCCTGAGAACCCATATGCTGTTGCATATGAATTCATCAACCGGAGTAACCGTCACAATGCAACCGGCAATGTACAAGCCAGTTATGCATTTACTAAAGAGTTAAGCCTGCAGGTAAGAACTTCACTCGATTTCGCTGCTGAGGATCGTGCCCAAAACCGCCCGTGGGATGCAGGACCTAGGTTGCCTAAAGGAAGCTACCGTACGCAGGATATTTTCACGCAGGAAGCAAGCACAGACTTCTTGTTGAGATATGCAAAAAGAGTAAGCCCCGATTTCGACTTTAGCGTTTCAGGAGGTGGAAGCAGGCTGAGAAATAACTACAGAAGACGCGAACTACAAGCAGATTCTCTTTCGTATCCTGGTTTATATACTTTCGTAAACGCCCTGGGAAATTTGGTAACACTTCCCTACGAATCACGGTTTGGAATTAACAGCTTTTACGGGTTGTTTTCAGCTGGTTATAAAAGATACTTATATCTGGACTTAACCGCCCGGCAAGACTGGACCAGCACACTTGCAACTCCTAACCGTAGTGAAGATGCAGGTTTCTTTTACCCATCGGCCAATTTGAGTTTCATCTTGTCGGACTATGCCAAATTACCACGGGCTTTTAGCTTCGCTAAGTTCAGGTTCTCAGCATCAAGTGTGGGCAGTGGAGGCACAGATCCTTATCGCACCGCTTATAATTATAGACCTGCAGGAAACTTATTTGCAGGATCGTTGCAGAACCCTACGTTGATGCCTAACCCAAATTTGAAACCACTTAGAACAGTAACCTACGAGGCAGGCGCCGATGTAAGAATGTTTAAAAACCGTTTAGGTCTTGATGTAGCTGTATATACCGGCAACACACGCGATCAGCATTTATTACGAATAGTTGACCGTGCATCTGGTTACAACCAGCAGCTGATTAATGCGGGGAAGGTGAGGAACCAGGGAGTAGAAGTAGCTCTTAACGGAACACCCATATCCAGAAAAGCATTTAAATGGACATCAAATTTAGTCTTCTCCTATAACACAAACCGGATTATAGAGTTGGCTGATAGT
>DASVST010000184.1:0-2985 GCA_036387965.1 Segetibacter sp.
AATGGTTTGCTATCAGCACAAACGGCTTGTACAAAAACCGGCAGCAACGTTCGGCACCAGCTATTAATACAACTATAGAAAAGGACTACTTTGTACTTAACCTGCAGTTACAAGGCTTTGTTTATAAAAGAAAGCTAAGCTTATTTACACAAATTGATAATGTATTCGATAAGCAATACAGTGATTTGTTAGGGTCTAAAATGCCGGGTAGATGGCTAATGGGCGGCTTCAAAGTGATGCTTTAAACGGAGGGTTTGTGGAAAAGCTAAGGATTATTTAAACCTTTTCACAACCTGTCTTTATAGAAATAAACTGCTTTAGTTTGCGTTATATTCATTGTACAATAGTATGGTACAATATTAGGGGTTTAGGTATTAACGCAATATTCAATGATATTCAGGGTACTTTTTATTTTATTTCTTTGTTTTACCTCAGCTTCTTTATTTAGCCAGCAACAAAAACTTTCCTCCAAAAATTCCTTACCTGTTCCATCCTCTTCAACCCAGTATCAACTCAACACTTTAGATGTGTTAGCAAACAAGCGTAGTAGGGCTGATGAAGATAAAATGAACCTCGAAATATCAAACTACAGGAAAAAGGATAATGAAATAATCACCATCCCCGTTGTTTTTCATATTGTAAATCAAAATCCTTCGTCCATACCTGACCAGGTTTTAATTGATGCCCTGCAGGATCTAAATGATGGATTTAGTAAAGCAGGAAATTACTCAGCAAGTGCCGGTGCCGATACAAAGATCAGGTTCTGTCTTGCTAAGAAAGATCCAGATGGTGGAATAACGAGTGGTATCACAAGAACTACGTCTTTCTTTTCAAACAGCTTAAATCCGGTTATTGACGATGCAAGATTAAAAAACCTGATACAATGGGATCCATCCAGGTATATCAATGTATGGTATATAAAAAGCATGGAACTTGAGATGTTTCCGCAATTTTATTGTGGCACCTGGACACGAGTAAAGAAAGGCGGCTATGCCACTATGCCTCCATTGGCTGGCGCTCTGGATGGCATTGTAGTTACTGATTTCAAAGTAATGTTGATCCACGAAATGGGCCACTACCTTGGACTGTACCACACGTTCGAAGGACCAGGCTGCCTGAACAACGACTGCACAGTAGATGGAGACAAGGTATGCGATACGCCACCTGATGCGGCTATATACAGTGCTCCATCTTGTGGTACGCCTATTAACTCGTGTTCATCTGATACACTCTCAGGCTTTACAGTTGATATGCCCGACCAGATAGCCAACTTCATGGATTATGGAAACGAAAGCTGTCAAAATCTATTTACCCAGGGGCAGGCAGATAGAATGAGAGCAGCAATTGCTACGCAGCGCCCAGGTCTTTTACAAGATCAATGTGCACCTCCCTGTACTGAAAATATAACTGCAAGCTTCACAAGAAATAACATATATCCTTTGCAGGGAGATGCTGTAAGCTTTACAAATACTTCTTCAGGTGCCGGCAAATATGAGTGGCTGATAAATGATGCTGTAGTTTCAACATCTTCCAATTTCACAAATACATTTAGTGCTGTCGGTAAGTATAAGGTGACCTTGAAAGCCTTCAATTCTTCTATCTGCTTCTCAACTTTCACGCAGTATGTAATTGTAAACTGTGGGGTTACAGCAAGGTTCTATACTGATAAAATAGTAGTGGCGTCTAAATCACCTATATATTCAGACAGCGTTCGATTCTTCAATACGTCAGAGAATGCCACCTCTTTTCAATGGTTAATGAGCAGCGATAAAGGGATGGCTGAACAAGTGATAAGCACTTCAGCAAATTTCACCTACTTGTTCACGACTCCTGCAAATTATATTGTTAAGCTTATGGCCACAAACGGGTCTTGCACCGATATTACAATTGACTATGCAATAACTGTTCTCGATCCTACACCTGATGGGCATGTTTATCTAAACAATGCGCAGTGTGTACAAAACACTAAAGTAACATTTTCGATGTATGCATGTAATAGCGGTTATGCAACAATCCCTGCAAAAACACCTATTACTTTTTATGATGCTGATCCAAGAACAGCAGGTGCTAAAAAGATAGAAACATTTTATTTACCTGAAGCCATTCCTGGAAACTGTTGCAGTAATTTTCTTACTTATACTCTTGATATTGGAAGAAGGAATCTTAATACTTTGTTTGCTGTGTTTAGTGATGATGGCAGCAAAGTTCCAATTTCATTACCTAACACGAGTCTTGTAGAAACGGATTACATAAACAACGTTGCTGCTATTTCTAATGTAGCCTTCCGAAATACTGCCGCTCCAGCCCAGGCAATTTTAGAATGGGGAGATACGCTTCAATTAAATGCTGCCGCTGGTCCTGGAGTGGTTTCTTCATATGTATGGAGTACAGCTAAAGACTTAAGCTGTACAACTTGTCAATCCCCAATTCTTATTGCAGACTCAAGCACAGTAAAAAGTGTAGTAGCAACAAGTAGCAGGGGGTGTACCGACACTGCTTATGTTGATATTAAAGTACCGCCGTACAACGACTACCGGGTTTTATTTAATGATGTTCAATGCGCAGGTAAAGACAGTTTGTATGTAAACTTCACAGTTTTTAATGACTTTAAAAGAGCTGTTCTTCCTGCAACTTTAAGCGTTTCATTTTATAGTGGAAATCCTGCTACGGGCAACGCTGTTTTATTACAACCGGTATTTTCATTGCCTGATACAATCAAAGCAAAACAATTTACATTCAACACATTCATAAAAGGAGTTAGTGAAGGAAATATCTATGCTGTAGTAAATGATGTTGGAAAAGTATTACCCATAGCTTTTCCAAACAATAAACTATTAGAGAAAAACTACACAAACAACATTGCAATAACTCCTTACAAGCCTGAGACGGTACTTATACAACCATCAGATACCACCGTTTTTAGGAAGCAGTTTGTTCCATTAAAAATCAATACAACAATTTACAATCCTACATCTACAACATGGG
>DASVST010000185.1:0-16897 GCA_036387965.1 Segetibacter sp.
CTACGATAATCCGGGAAATGTTGTTAATAGTAAAGGGCAGACAAGACTTCATATATCTGAAGACACCTCAATTAATTCATATAAATACAAGTCTTTCCTTTATAGTAAGAAAGGCATTTCACCTGTTTTATCTTACTCTAATGAAGACCGTTTATTTATAGGATTAGGGTACAAAATGTTGCAGCAAAAGTGGCGAAAAGAACCCTTCGCTTCTAAGCAAAGTTTGAGTGGTAATTATTCAATAACACAAAAAGCGATTAGCTTAACGTACAAAGGCTTATTTCCTAAATTTATCGGTAACTGGGATCTAGATTTGCTTAGCAGCTATGATGTTATTAGATGGACTAACTTCTTCGGCTTAGGAAATGAAAGCAAGTTTGTAGGAGGCGAAATAGACTTTTACAGGGCAAGAACAACAGAATGGTTAGGCAGTGTGGGATTTGAACAAAAATTCACAAATAGTACAATTCGAATAAGCCCATTTTTTCAAAGTGTTCGAGTTAGAAATGATACACAAAGATTTGTTTCGAAGGTTATAAGTCCTACCAACCCAGAGGTATTCAATACTGACAATTTTGTCGGTGGTCAGCTTATATATATTCTGCATAGCTTGAATAATCCTGTTGTACCAACAAAAGGTATTTCACTATTTGGAAATGCAACTTATACGCAAAATCTTAAAGAGTCCGCCAGGTATGTAGGAAACTTTTCAGGTGATGCTCATGTTTATGTTCCTTTATTCTCGCAAGTTTCTTTAGCAATAAGGGCTGGCGCAGGAACAGTGACAGGTACTCCTGAATTTTACCAGTATCCTGGTATTGGCGGCGGACAAACCATGCGGGGATTTAGAAGAGACAGGTTTAGGGGAGAAACTGCAGTTTATAACAGTAATGAGTTACGCTTTATCAGTGACGTAAAAAGTTATTTGTTTAACGGCAAAGCGGGGCTACTTGTATTTTATGATAATGGTCGTGTATGGATGCCCGGCGAAACCTCGAATATATGGCATAGCGGCTATGGAGCAGGTATTTTGCTTGCTCCCTTCAACAAGGTTTTAGCTGATGTAACCTATGGTATTTCAAAGGATGAGACCTTGATTCAGCTTAGACTGAGTTTACCAATTAAGTAGCATAAAAAAAGGTGAAGGAAATTATTCCCTTCACCTCAATAACAGGATAAAAACCGTTAAAACAGTTGCCTTACGGGGCAACGATTAAAATACTAAGCTACAAATTCAGTAGATAAATTGCAAGCTTTTGCTCTTGAAAAGTTTTGCACATCTTAGTGCATTTTTTCCTTCTTAGCCAAAAGCTCGTCAACTGTTTCCTGGTACATTTCATCAGGCACGCAACAGTCTACGGGGCATACAGCTGCACACTGGGGCTCTTCATGAAAGCCCTGGCACTCTGTGCATTTATTAGGTGTTATGTAATACGTATCAACAGCTATTGGAGCAAGGCGGTCGTTCGATTCTACAACAGTTCCATCCATTAATACATACGAACCCTTTACAGAAGTTCCATCTGCCATAGCCCACTCTACCCCACCTTCGTAAATGGCGTTGTTAGGACATTCAGGTTCGCATGCCCCACAGTTTATACATTCATCAGTTATTTTAATAGCCATACAGCTTTATTTATATGAGTTTAATCATTGTACTTTTGCACCGCAAAAATAAGGGTGACAAATGACTTTACAAGAACGAATTGAAATACTTGTGCGGCTCGGAGAATTTATGAAAAGCAGCAGTGAAGATTGGCAAGCTGCAAAAGATTCAGCCTTCGGTAAAAACCAATGGTTTGTGCCTGAATTTATAGAACATTCATCACGAAATATAGTAGCAGAGTTTTTACAAAAAAATAAGCTCGAACACTTTACAAGTTTATACAATTTACCTGATGAAATTTATGAAAGAGCAAGGGTGGGATTGGTAATGGCTGGTAATATTCCCATGGTGGGCTTTCACGATATGCTTTGCATTTTCTTAAGCGGGCACAACCAGGTTATTAAGTTGTCGTCTAAAGATCCTGTTCTGATTCCGTTCGTGGTAAACAAAATGTATGAGTGGAATGACGAAATGAGAAGCTATATCTCCTTTGCAGAAAAGTTAACCGGATGTGATGCTTATATAGCAACAGGGAGCAACAATACGGGCAGGTACTTTAGATATTACTTTGGAAAGTACCCAAACATTATTCGCAACAACAGAACGAGTGTTGCTATACTTGAAGGAAATGAAACTGCAGAAGAACTGGATAAACTTGCTGACGATATTCAGTTATATTTTGGACTTGGATGCCGCAACATAACCAAGTTGTATGTTCCGGAGAATTATGATTTTGAACCTTTACTTAATGCTTTGAGAAAGTATAATCACTATGCAGATTTTCATAAGTACAGGAACAACTACGATTATCAACTTGCGCTTTTAATGATGGGTAGTAAGTTCTACATGACCAATGAGTCTGTTGTTCTTTCTGAGAACAAATCTATATTCTCAGCTGTTAGTCATGTACACTATGAGTTTTATAAAAACAAAGATGAAGTAATTAAAACTCTGAAAGATAATGAGGAAGTGCAGTGTATTGCAGGGAAAGGCTTCACTGCTTTTGGTGAGGCGCAGAAGCCTTCATTAACTGATTATGCGGATGGTGTTGATACAATGAACTTCTTAAATTCGCTCAGCAGCAAGATCAACGAGGGTTGATACCCTCAGTTGAGCAATGACAGAATGTACAAGTGAGCGACGCAACAAATGCTAAATAGACATACAACTGGCGGCTACAAAAGCAATTACGACAGTCTTCGTCAAACATTTGTTAATTGGGAAACATGGTAGACTCTGTTTGAAAAGCTTTTGGTTACTTGCTAATGTACGGGCATACAATTTGACTAATTATATTAAACTTAAATACAGATGAAACTCAAAAACATTTTACTAGTGGTTCTCATAAGTTCCACTTCCGCACTTTTGAGTGTTTGGGGATATAATAAATGGGAGGCTCAGCAATTTGCGGGTCAGCAAGAGCAGGGAAAACTTCCAGTTAATTATGCAGGATTTTTCGATAAAGATATTCCTGCAGGTGCTGTAGATTTTACAGCAGCTTCTACCTCGGCAACTCCGGCAGTAGTGCATATAAAAACAAAAACAAAAGCAAGACAAGCATCCAACAATCTTCCTCGCGGACGTAATCCGTTTGCTGATTTGTTTGGTGATGACATGGATGACTTTTTTAACGCACCACAATCGAGAACGATACCTGAGCAGCGTGCAAGTGGCAGCGGTGTAATTATCAGCAACGATGGATACATTGTGACCAATAACCACGTAATTGAAGGTGCAGATGAACTGAATGTTACCCTAAACAACAAGCGCACTTATAAAGCGACTCTTGTTGGGGCAGACCCAAGTACAGACATAGCAGTGCTAAAAATTGAAGGAAAGAATTTGCCTTACCTGGTATATGGAAATAGTGACGAAGTAAGATTAGGACAGTGGGTTCTTGCAGTTGGATATCCTCTTACATTAGATGTAACCGTAACAGCGGGAATAATTAGTGCAAAGGCAAGATCAATTGGAATAAACAGCAGGCAAAGTGAAAATCCGATCGAGAGCTTTTTACAAACAGACGCTGCAGTTAACCAGGGTAACAGTGGCGGTGCTTTAATAAATACAGAAGGTCAGTTGATAGGGATCAATTCTGCGATTGCATCCCCGACAGGAAGCTATGCAGGTTACTCTTATGCGGTACCGGTTAATATTGTAAAAAAAGCTGTTAACGACCTTATTAAATTTGGTACGGTACAAAGAGCATACTTAGGAATAAATTATGCACCTGAAAGCCTTACGGACGAACAGAAGAAAGAAATAGGCTGGAAAGAAAGTGATGGAGTATTTATTACAGGTGTCCCTGCTGGTGGTGCAGCCGCTGCAGCCGGATTAAAAGTTGGTGATGTAGTGTTGAAGGTTAATGGTGTAACTGTTACATCAGGACCAGAAATGCAGGAGCAGGTAACACGTTACAAACCGGGTGATAAAGTAACTCTTACTTACTTAAGAGATGGTAAAGAGAATATTGCAAACCTTACATTGAAAAACAAGGTAGGTAATACAGATGTGGTAAAACGTGAAACGGTTTTAGACAAAATTGGGGGAGTGTTAACGACACTCGATAAAAAGACAGCTACATCCTTAGAAATACCAGGTGGGGTTGTGGTGAAAAAAGTAGACATAAGCGGGCCACTTAAAAACAGCCGCATTCAGGAAGGTTTTGTGATTACAACTATAAACGGCCAGGCTATAAAATCACTAGAAGAACTTTCAGCAGCATTAGAAGCAAATAAGGGACGGACGGTTAAGGTTGAAGGTGTTTATCCAGGGTTTAGTGATACTTACGGTTACCCTTTAAGGATTCAATAAAGTTAAATAAAAAACCCCGAAGCAGTTGCTTCGGGGTTTTTTATTTGTTTTACTTATGATAAACCAGGAATTCCCATGCCTGCAATTCAAATGATTTATCATTAGTAAAATCATTTTCTATTCCTGAGAATGCGCTGGTAAATGTACCTGTAACACTTTCATTTAGAACTTCAAATTTGACGCGGTCATTGGGAGATAAATTAAGTAGCACCATTACCTGCCTTTCCTGCTTTTGCCTAATAAAAGCGAGTACTAAATCATCTGCCGTTGTCAATAACCTGGTTGTGATTATATCATCATCACCCGCCTGTAAAGCTGGATGATCTTGATGCAATCTTAATAATACTTTATAAAAGCTATGTAGCTCAACCCTTTCCTTCCACTCTATTTCATCTTTATCAAAGAATTTTAGTCTTTTCACATTAGGTAATTCCTGCCCGCTATAGATTAATGGTATGCTGTTATGCCATGTCGCACATAAAACAGCAAATGCTTTAGATGCTACACCCATTCGCTCAAACTCACTTCCACTATGCGAGTTCTCATCATGATTTGTAATGAAAAATAAGCGCATCGCATCTTTAGTAAACACCGTGTTGTACTTTTTCAAAACTCCATCAAGGTGCTTTACATCAGCGGAACCTTTGTATACCGCTTCCATTTTGTGCAACAGTTCCCATGCATAAGTAGCGTCGAAAACATCATGGTAAGCAGGTTCTTCTGTTTCTGCAAGCCAAAATAGCTGCTTTGCATTATCGAGTGTTTCTCTTGCTTCTCTCCAGAAGTCGAGTGGAATTAAATGTGCCATGTCACAGCGGAAGCCATCAATATCACATTCTTTTATCCAATAGTTCATCGCAGCAATCATTGCATGACGCATCCTTCGGCTTGAATAATCAAGGTCAATTACATCTTCCCAGCCGTTGCTGTCATAAAAATTTCCATCAGTATCTTTTTTGTAAAACTCCGGATGTTCTTGCGTCCATGTATGATTCCAACCTGTATGATTTGCAACCCAATCTATCATCACCTTAAATCCTTGTTCGTGCGCTGCAACAATAAGTGTTTTAAAGTCTTCAATAGTGCCAAACTCGGGGTTGATAGAGGTATAATCGCTGCATGAATAGTAGCTCCCTAAAGTGCCAAGCCTTTTTACATTGCTTATTGGTGTAACAGGCATAAACCACAAAACATTTATACCCATATCGTGTAATCTCGGCAAGTGTTTTCCGAAAGCTTCAAAGGTTCCTTCTTTCGTATATTGTCGCACATTCACTTCATAAATTGTAGCGCTCTTTGCCCACTCAACTGCGTTAAATTTTACTTCCATTCTAATCTTTATAAAGGCAAAAGTCTATGAATTAAATTAATTATTGCCATGCGTTAAATAATGTTTAGTAAAGCAGTTTGTGAGGACACAAACTGCGGCTTTGAAATGACGCAAACTGCGGCTATGCCAGTACTTGTGTCCTCACAAGCACCAACATTATTATCAACTAAGTGTGCCCCTGATTTCTAAAGTAACTCATTAACATATTATTCTTCTTTAAGCTTTGTACATTTGCGAGGCATTTCAAGTTAATAGAAATGACAATTAAGAATAGAGGAAATGAAAACCTTCAATGTACCAGTCACATATAGAAGCCCTTTAATAACCGCTCTTAAGAATAAGCGCAAGCTAGAAGATAAACTAAAGAAAAATTTTACTCCTACCCTGCTTGACTTTGGGTCTGTTCAAATATATCTTGCTCGCCATTTTGGCTTTTGCTATGGTGTAGAGAATGCTATAGAAATCGCTTTTAGAACTGTTGATGAAAATCCCGGAAGACGAATATTTCTTCTTAGTGAAATGATACATAACCCGCAGGTAAATGCTGACCTGCAGGAAAGAGGTGTAAGATTTCTTCAAGATACTTCGGGAAACACTTTGGTGCCTTTTGAAGATTTAACTGAAGATGATATTGTTATTATTCCGGCATTTGGCACAACCCTTTTAATGGAAAACAAGCTGAATGCCTTAGGTATTCAAACAGAAAAATATAACACTACATGCCCTTTTGTTGAAAAGGTTTGGAACCGCAGTGAACAGATTGCAAAGAAAGGATATAGCGTTATAATACATGGAAAACCGACACACGAAGAAACAAGGGCAACATTTAGTCATACTGCTGCAAACACGCCAACTGTTGTTGTAAATGATCTTACTGAAACTAAAGAACTAGCGAAATATATAACCGGAGAAAAGCCTGCTGAACAGTTTTACGAAGAGTTCAAAGGTAGGTATTCAGAAGGTTTTAATGTTGAAAGAGATTTACAAAAGATTGGTGTTGTAAACCAGACGACCATGCTTGCCAGCGATACTCAGGTTATTTCTGATTATCTTAAATACATCGTTGTAACTAAGTATAACCTTGACGAGACAACTGTACATGAGCATTTTGCAGATACCCGTGATACTCTTTGCTATGCAACGAATGATAATCAAAGTGCCGTTTACGGGTTAGTTGAAACAAAGGCTGATCTGGCGATAGTTGTTGGTGGATATAACAGCAGTAACACATCACATCTTGTAGAACTTTGCGAGGAAAGACTGCCCACTTTTTTTATCAATTCAGAAGATAAGATCTTATCTGAAAAAGAAATTCTTCATTATAACTTTCACACAAAGCAGGAAGTACATACGGTTAATTACTTACCTGAAGAAAGGCCTTTAAAAGTTCTAATAACAAGTGGAGCCAGTTGCCCGGATGCAGTGGTTGAAGGTGTCATCAGGAAGTTATTGACGTTCTATAATGTTGAAGGTAAAGTAGATGAAATTATAGACCAATTTCAATAGGATTATTCAGTGCTTTGAATCTTTTCCTTTGCAAGTTTTAAGGCCATCTTCAGCTGATCTTCCATTGTAATATTAGAGTTATCTATTACAATGGCATCTTTAGCTTGTCTTAGCGGGCTGAACTCCCTGTTACTGTCGATGTAATCCCTCATTTCAAGATTACTTTTCACTTCTTCTATATGAATCAAGGGATTTTGTTGATAGATTTCTTTAAACCTTCTCTCTACCCTTATTACAGGATCTGCCTTCATAAAAATCTTTAATTCAGCCTTAGGGAAAACAGTAGTTCCAATATCTCTTCCATCCATCACAATACCTTTCTTTTTACCCATTTTTCTTTGCTCGGCTACGGCGAACTCCCGTACTTCTTTTACTGTTGCCACTTCACTTACTTTTTCTGCAACCAGCATATCTCTTATAAGATATTCAACGTTTTCGTTATTCAGGTACATCTCGCTACAACCTGTTTCTTCGTTGTACTGAAAATCAAGTTCAATATTTTTTAATGCTTCAACTACTGCTTCCCTATCGTAATAGTCAACATGGTTCCGAAGAAAATATAAAGTGATAGCCCTGTACATTGCTCCACTATCTATAAACACATAATTGAGCTTATGAGCCAATTGCCTAGCCAACGTACTTTTTCCGCAAGAGGAAAAACCATCAATAGTGATAATTATCTTTTTCATTGAAGCAGAATACCTTCTGCAAAAATCACTACAATATGCTGAATTTCAAATACAAATTTTTATTAAGCCATGTGCCAAATAAAAAAGCAGAAGTTACCTTCTGCTCTTGTATTATATATATTAGAGTATTATCCTTTCAACGGCTGTCCTACAGGTATGGCGCAATCATGTCCTGGCTGACCATGTGCCGGGTTCAATTTTACTGTTCCACTAGTTGGTGCCGGTGTAGTTGGCGCGACTGTAGCTGGAGCAGTTTGCTGAACTTGAGTTTTAGGTGCAGAACTAAGAGGAGCACCAACTTCAATATCGCATCTGTGACCTGGTTGACCATGTGCCGGATTTAAACCTGCTGTGGCCTTCGATGTTTTTTGCTGAACCGGAACCATCGCTGCCTGTCTGGGCTGCGTGGTTGTGCTGGTAGCATTTGGACTGGTAACTTCAGGGCTCGCGGTAGCTGTGGAAGGAGTTAAACCCGCTGGTGTGGCAGGTGAATCTGTACTTACAGGCAACTGTGTAGATGTAGCTGGCTGAACTGCAGTCTCATCGTTTTCAGGTGCGTTTCCTGCACAAGATGTAAACGACACAATTGCAACAAAGGAGATAGGTAAGAAAAGTTTTCTCATGTTTAATTTTTTATTGGAGACCTCAATTCACATGTTGTGTTCTAAAGGCTGCCAAAACTACTATTTGCAAACCAGCAAACAGCATAAATTATTAAGTCCTTTGTTAAAGTGAAGAAATTATTAGGTAACCAAAAAGCCACCCGGTGTGGATGGCTTTAATATTTAAATATGAATTAAGCTTAGGCTTTCGATCCTTCTTTTTGCTCTACAGGATCGGGATCTTTCAGAGAGAACTTTATTTTCATGTTCTCTGTATCAAGATCAGCTATCAAGGTATCACCCTGCTTAACCTGCATGCTTAATATTTCTTCAGCTAAAGGATCTTCCAGGTATTTCTGAATTGCCCTATGCAGAGGTCTTGCTCCAAACTGAACGTCGTAGCCTTTATCAGCAATAAAGTCTTTAGCGGGCTCAGTTATCTCTAATGTATAACCTAATGCTTGAAGACGCTTGAAGACTCCTTTCATTAAGATATCGATTATTTCGAAGATATTATCCTTAGTAAGTGAGTTAAAGATCACCACATCATCAATCCTGTTTAGAAACTCTGGAGAGAAGGTTCGTTTTAAAGCTTTCTCGATTACAGCCTTATTGTTTTCTTCAGCATTTTGCATACGATGCGCGGTCGCAAAACCAACTCCATCACCAAACTCTTTCAACTGCCTAACACCGATATTAGATGTCATTATGATTAAAGAGTTCTTGAAGTCGATTCTTCTTCCTAAACCATCGGTTAACTGTCCATCGTCTAATACTTGCAAAAGGATGTTATAGATGTCAGGATGTGCTTTCTCAATCTCGTCAAGTAAGATTACGCTGTAAGGTTTACGGCGAACTTTTTCTGTAAGCTGACCACCTTCCTCATAACCCACGTATCCCGGAGGAGCACCAACCAAACGGCTAACGGTAAACTTCTCCATGTATTCACTCATGTCAATACGAATCAACGCATCTTCACTATCAAACATGTAGCGAGCTAATGCTCTTGCCAACTCTGTTTTACCTACACCAGTCGGACCAAGGAATATGAATGTACCAATTGGCTTTTTAGGATCTTTCAATCCAACCCTATTACGTTGGATTGCTTTGGTAACTTTTGAGATAGCATCTTCCTGTCCTACAACCATCGCTTTCATATCGTCACCCATCCGACGTAGCTTATCCGTTTCAGCCTGCACCATTCGCTTAACAGGTATTCCTGTCATCATGCTCACAACTTCTGCAATGGCCTCTTCATCTATCGGGTAACGCTTATTCTTGCTTTCCTCTTCCCACTGAAGTTTAGCTTTTTCCAAAGCCTCACCAAGGCGCTTTTCAGTATCGCGCAAAGCTGCTGCTTCTTCGAAACGCTGGCTTTTTACGACCTTATTTTTTTCTCCTTTGATGTCTTCTATCTTCTTTTCAAGATCAAGAATATCTTCGGGAACATTAATGTTTTTCAAGTGAACTCTTGCACCAACTTCATCCAAAACGTCGATTGCTTTGTCAGGCAATAAACGATCTGTCATGTAGCGATCGCTCAGTTTTACGCAGGCATCAATAGCATCTTCGCTATAGGATACGCTGTGGTAATCTTCGTATTTGCTTTGAATGTTAGTAAGAATTTGAATCGTTTCTTCTACCGAAGGAGGATCAATCATCACTTTCTGAAAACGACGATCTAATGCACCGTCCTTTTCAATATATTGACGATACTCATCTAAAGTAGAAGCACCAATGCATTGCAGTTCTCCCCTCGCCAAAGCAGGCTTAAAGATGTTTGAGGCATCTAAGGAACCACTTGCTCCACCTGCACCGACAATCGTATGAATTTCATCAATGAAAAGGATCACATCGCGATTCTTTTCAAGCTCGTTCATAATGGCCTTCATTCTTTCTTCAAATTGACCACGGTATTTTGTACCGGCAACCAATGCTGCCAGATCAAGGCTTATCACTCTTTTATCGAATAAGACCCTACTCACCTTGCGTTGAATAATGCGTAGAGCCAAGCCTTCAACAATGGCGGTTTTACCCACACCTGGTTCACCAATTAAGATTGGGTTATTCTTTTTACGACGACTTAGAATCTGGCTTACTCTTTCTATTTCTTTCTCACGTCCCACTATCGGATCTAAGGATCCACCTTCGGCAAGTTTTGTAATGTCTCTACCAAAGTTATCAAGTACTGGAGTTTTGCTTTTTGTGTTGCTTTGTCCTTTTGCCTTTTGTTGTTGAGAGTAACTTTTACGCTCATCATCAAAATCGTCGTCGTTATCGTCAGTGTACTCACTGCGTGTTTCGCTGCTTCTTACCATACCTAATTCATTTCTGAAGATGTCATAGTCAACATCAAATTGATTTAGTATTTGGGTTGCTATGTTCTCTTTGTTTTTTAAAATTGAAAGCATCAGGTGTTCTGTCTCTACCAAAGGACTTTTAAGTGCCTTTGCTTCAAGCACTGTTACCCTGATTACTTTTTCTGCTTGCTTTGTTAACGGCAAGCTGTTAATGTTTGCTATGTTTTTACCGGTTTTATCTTTTACTGCCAGTTCTACTTCTTTACGTAATTCATATAGATCAACATTGAGTGTTTTCAATATTCGGATAGCGGTATTCTCTCCTTCACGTATCAGGCCTAACAGCAGATGTTCGGTACCGATAAAATCATTTCCCAGTCGCAAAGCTTCCTCGCGGCTGAAGGAGATGATCTCCTTTACCTGTGCTGAAAAATTATTATCCATGTAGTTTAATTTGCTTGTATACAATAATAACGAATAATTTTGACGGTTAGTTGTGCTCATTTATACACACGTGTTAATCAAAATATAACTTATGCAAGTCAAAATTGATACCAAAGAAAGATTTGATGTAATCACCTTAGAAGAACCAATTTTGTCTGACAATATAGCAGCAGAACTTACCCACTTGTTAAATAGTTATCTTGAAAAAGACATTAAGAACGTGGTATTGAAATTGACTCAAGCAAGCACCATTGAAGATGATGCTGCAGAACAACTGGCAAGGCTGCAACAGACGTTTTACGACAACAGTGCATCCTTTGTTATGTGCGAAGTTAAAGCCCGCATTAAAGAGAGACTTGATGCACTTGAGCTTTTAGAAACAATGAACATAACTAACACAGAAAGCGAAGCATGGGACATAGTGCAGATGGAGGAGATTGAACGAGAATTTTTTGGTGATGATGATGTTGATATAAAACACAGTTGATCCGGAATAACCTTTTAGAATTCTACATCATTTTAATGCCTTTGCAGACCACTAATACTCAGGTTTAAGGTAGCTTTTCAAATCAACATACATAACTGTTAAGTAGCTTAAAGCAGCACCACAATACCTTTATTGTCTTAATCCTAATATCTTTGAGCTAACCTTATACCTGCAAACATGTTTGGTGTTACTATTTTAGGCAATAATTCTGCTCTTCCCGCGTACGATAGACATCCTACTGCGCAGGTGGTAACATTAGATCAATTTCAGTTTCTGATTGATTGTGGCGAAGGAACCCAGATGCAACTGTCGCGCTACAAGATTAGGCGTAGCCGCATCAATCACATCTTTATTTCACATCTACATGGCGACCATTATTTTGGTTTGATTGGGTTGATAACAAGTATGGGTTTATTAGGAAGAGAAACAGATTTACATCTTTATGCCTCTGCACCGCTGAAAGAAATTCTTGATCTGCAGTTTAAAGCTGCCGATACACGGCTGCCATTCACTTTACATTTTCATCCGCTTGAGAAAGAAGGTACAATTATAGAAGATGCCAAGTTTTCTGTTGATTGTTTTAAAGTTCATCATCGAATAGAATGTTGGGGATTTTTGTTTAGAGAAAAGAAGAAGCCGAGAAAGATCGATAAAGAAAAGATCAACCAATATGAACTTTCTTCAACATCTTTTGAACGGCTAAAAGCTGGAGAAGATGTAACCTCTACAAAAGGTGAGTTAGTTTTAAATGATGACGTAACCATACCAACAACGCCACCACGCAGCTATGCTTTTTGTGCTGATACTTTGTATAAAGAGGAGTTAGCTGACGTTGTAAAAGATGTGACACTTTTATATCATGAAACAACTTATTTAAAAGACCTTGAAGATCGAGCAGCAAGCAGGTTTCATTCTACCACTACTCAGGCTGCCGCTATCGCAAAACAGGCGAATGCGCAAAAATTATTGATTGGACATTTTAGCAGCAAGTATGAAAAACTCGATGAATTTTTGATCGAGACTAAGGAAGTATTTCCTGAAACGCAGCTTGCATTAGAAGGTGTTACTTACAGGATTTAATCATATATAACTTTCCTGACACTTAATACATCAAAATAGATTGGTTAAACAAGCACAACATTTAATGCTTTTTTGCTTTTGAACAATGCATAGAAATCCTCCGCAATCATTTTATGCTTTATATCAGCTTTAACTTCATCATTCTTACCTAACACACGAAATTCGAAAGGAATCAATATGATTTTGTTTTTATTTTTTAAGGGATTCCAATCTTTCGAGGAACTCTTAAGCATCGGACTAATCCACTCTTTAAGAACTGTATTCCCATCGTTCATATAGGTTACGGTGTCCAAGCCTCCTTTTTTATCGAACCTTAAACATGCAATGGTAAAATGATAGCTTGGTGTGTCCGCATTAAACGGATAATGCTTTAGATGAGTACTGAGAAATCTAACAAATGCTTTATCTCCTTTGAAATAGCCGGTATGGTTTTGAGCTAAACATATGCTTGCTGCTAATAAACAAATAAGATGCAAGAATATTTTCACTAAAGTATCCAGTTATAAAAATCAGGAAACTCTTTTCGCCAAGTAGCTTCGTTATGCTGACCTAAAGGTGCTTTTACAATTCTAAGATGAGATTTGCCTTTGCCTTCAACAATCTTGATCATCTTTTCCATGTCCGGTATCATTAATCCGCCTTCCTTTCCACCACCATAAAAGTATAGCTTGTTTGCGCTTTTCCAACTGGTGCTGCTAACAGCATCATATATAGATGGGGCTGTCCAAAAAGCGGGAGAAAAAACTCCCGCTCCTCCAAATATATTTGGATACTTTACAACAGCATACAAACTTATTAATCCTCCCATACTGCTACCTGCAACAAATGTGTGAGCTGAATCCTTACGTGTTCTAAGAGTTTTATCAATATAAGGCTTCAGTGTTTTCGCTAAAAAGTCTACATACTTATCTCCTTCACCTTTGCCAAATTGTGTATTGTCATAAGGGTTATACTCTACCATTCTTTTATCGCCGCCGTTATCGATACCAACAATAATTGCCTCCTTTTTTGTTTTTGTTTGCAGCGTATCCAAAGCCTCATCTATGCCCCACTCACCAAATGGTGCAGTCTGCTCATTAAACAAGTTCTGACCATCATGCATATAAATAACGGGATAACTTTTTTTGGAAGTTGCATATCCTTTTGGCAGGTATACCCATATTCTCCTTGTTCTGTTTAATTGCGGTATTTGAAAAGAGGTATCAATAATCTTAACCTGTGCAGTTGCAGTGTTGGGCTTCGGCTTGTTAGGATACGCATCCTTCCATCCTGCTACTCTTACATAAATAATCGTGTCTGATGTTACTTCTATTTCACGGTTTTCAATATCACCTCCTTCAGCGTTTGTTTCGCCCTTTTCCCAACTGCCTCTTGTAAACTTAAACTGATAATTACCTGCCGGAAAATCGTTTAGAACAATGGCTTTCCTTTTGGCTCCAAAAACTTTTAATTTATGTACTTCGCTCCGGGGGTTCCAATTATTGAAATTTCCTGCAACGTACCAATCATCAGCATCTTTACCTGCAGCATCGTTAACAACAATGCGTAAGGTATATTGCGCCGTAACAGCATTGATAGTCATCAATGTAAATAAGAGAAACAAAACTTTTGTCATAGAGAAGAAGTTCTAAATTATACGATCCATTTAGCAAATTACTTGCCTAAATACTTTTTGATTGCATCATGTATTTTTTCGCTAAGAGGAACTAAAGGCAGTCTAAGTTGATTTTGTATAATTCCGATTTCTGCCAGGAATGCTTTTACACCTGCGGGATTATTTTCAGCAAATAATAAATCAAATCCATGCAGCATTTTAAAATGAAGTCCTTGTGCTGCTTTATTATTTGCTTTTAAACTACATCGAACCATTTCAGAAAAATCCTTTGGGAAACAATTAGCTGCCACACTTATCACACCATCCATTCCCAACGCAATTAATGGAAGTGTAAGATGATCATCTCCGCTTACAACTAAAAAGTCGTGTGGACGTTCTTTAAGAATATGCATGCACTGTATCATATTTCCGCTTGCTTCTTTCATACCACAAATGTTTTCAACTTCTCTTGCAAGCCTTATAGTTGTCTCAGCAGAAATATTGCTACCTGTTCTGCTAGGCACATTATACAAAATAACAGACTTTCCTGTTTCTGCCGCAATTGTTTTGTAGTGCTGGTATATTCCTTGTTGTGATGGCTTGTTATAATACGGGCTTGCACTTAGGATAGCATCAGCTTTATCGAGAGGGAGAGAATGCAAGTCTTTGACCACTTCATTGGTGTTATTACCTCCAACTCCTACGACAACAGGTATCCTGTTATTAACTTTTTCGCAAGTAAAATTAATTATGTCAACCTTTTCCGACTTTTCTAAAGTTGGTGTTTCTCCGGTTGTACCAAGGGTGATAACATATTCAACACCCCCACGTATTACAAAATCAATCAGGCGATTCAATGCTTCAAAATCAACTTCTTTGTTTTCATTAAAAGGTGTAATAAGCGCAACACCGGTTCCACGCAAATGATCTCTTAAACTCATTACAAAACGTTTTTTTATTCAGGCAACTCTTCCCAAAAACCCATCTTTCCGAATTTTTCAATTCTCTGATTTACTCTTTCTTCAGGTGATATTTGTTTCAGTTCTTTTATTACTGGAATAAGAAAGGATCGCAAAATGTTGGCCGAATCATCGTAATCCCAATGCGCACCACCCAAAGGCTCAGGAATAATATCATCAACCAAACCGAACTTCTTCATATCTATTGCGGTCAATTTTAATTGCTCAGCAGCTAATTCTTTTTTATCCCAACTGCGCCATAATATAGAACTACAGCTTTCGGGTGATATAACAGTATACCAGGTATTTTCCATCATGAACACCCTATCTCCAACGCCAATACCTAAAGCGCCGCCGCTTGCGCCTTCACCAATAATCACAACTATTACTGGCACCTTTAACCTGATCATTTCATAGATGTTTCTCGCAATAGCTTCACCCTGCCCTCGCTCTTCGGCTTCTAAACCCGGGAATGCGCCTGGAGTATCAACAAGAGCAATAACAGGCTTATCAAATTTTTCTGCAAGACGCATTAATCGTAACGCTTTACGGTAACCTTCGGGATTTGCCATTCCAAAATTTCTCATCTGTCGGGTCTTAGTGTTTGTACCCTTTTGCTGGCCGATGATCATGACTGTTTCTCCATTTAATTGTGCAAACCCTCCAACCATCGCCTTATCATCTTTTACGTTTCTGTCACCGTGTAGTTCAATAAAATTGGTGCACATTTTATCGATATACTTTAAAGTATAAGGTCTATCAGGATGACGGCTTAATTGTACGCGTTGCCACGGAGATAGCTGCTCAGTAATTTCCTTTCTTTTATCAATAATGCTATCGTGCAATTGCTTAATTGTAGAAGAATAATCCACCTTTGGATTTCTATCTGCAAGCTTTTTAGTTTGATCTATTTGCTCATATAATTCCTTGATCGGTTTCTCAAAATCAAGAAACTGTCTATTTGGATACTCGGGCATATTGAAGCTATTGAGAGGTAAAAATAAGCCTTGCAATATTTTCGGAGAAAGATTTGTTTCAAAATTTGTTTTCCCCTTATCTTTGCCGTCCCTCAAATGAAAATATGAGGTGGTTTTGGATCGGTAGTTCAGTTGGTTAGAATGCCGCCCTGTCACGGCGGAGGTCGCGGGTTCGAGTCCCGTCCGGTCCGCGAGATTAAATTACTTCAAACCCTTTAGGGACGCTACATTCAGCGTCCCTATTGCTTTTTAGGGAAATGCACTTCTTATGTTTTGCCTTCGTATCGGTTCGTAATTACGCGTAAATAACAAGATTTACGAACCCCTATTAGAACCCCACGAACCCCTTTTATTAAAAAAGAAAATCATGGAAGTAGTAACATTTCTCGCAGGCATCAGAATGGATAAGCTGAACAGTGCCGGAACGGTTCCCATTGTTGTTCAAGTGTATTTTAACGGTAAACGAATCGGGCATCCTCCACTTAGTAAGCAAAGGATTAGGCAACAGG
>DASVST010000186.1:0-3968 GCA_036387965.1 Segetibacter sp.
ACTCACTATTTTTTAGTTCATTGTTTGAAAATCTTTTTACCTGAACCTTTATAGGTAACAGATACCTTTCACTTCAATGCTAATTTTGTATTACCAAGATAAAACAGATAGTCAATGAAAACGATAGAACTAAAAACGAATATTTAGTGTGGTTCTTGCATAGCAAAAGTAACTCCCACACTCGACAAAGTAATAGGAGAAGGAAATTGGAAAGTGGATACACTTGATCCAAAGAAAGTACTTACAGTTACTGCAGAAGACCTTGATAGTTTACAGGTAATTGAAGCAGTACAAAAGGCAGGAGATAAGGCGGAAGAGTTAGCTAAAAAAAAATGAGATTACGTCGGGCATGGTTTATTATTGGGCTTAATTCAAAACATATTATTGAAAGTGTTCAAAGGAAAATCTATCATGAAAATCTTATCAAATCTAAGAATGATTAGCGTTGTGAGTTTAACCCTCGTTTTTGTAGCGTGTAACAACACCGGAGAAGCAGATAAGCCGCACGCCACCGACACCACTTTAAGGCGAAATGCTGATGAGCAAACCTATGCTTGTCCAATGCATCCCGATGTTACCGGTAAAGAAGGAGATACTTGCCCTAAGTGCGGAATGAAACTGGAACAAGTTAGTGAGGCGATTGCATTGAATAACGTTAAGATGCAATTCACTACAATTCCTGCAACAGTTAATCCAAAGCAGGAAGTGACACTATCAATGACACCAAAATTTGCGAATGATAATAAGAAACAAGTTCCATTAGATGTGGTACATGAAAAGAAAATACACCTGATCATTGTAAACGATGATCTGTCATATTTCAATCATATCCATCCTGAATTAAATGGTGATGGATCCTATACAATTAAGCATGAATTTCCTGAAGGTGGCAAGTATACTTTATTTGCAGATTATAAACCAACCGGCAGCAATCATGCAATAGTAGATTACCTTTCGGTTAATGTTACCGGAACTGTGCCTGCTTCCCAAAAGTATGGAGCAGATAAGCTGGTATCAGAAACTGCTGATGGATTTCGGGCTGAATTGATACCTGCTGGAGGCAAATTTGTTACAAACATTCCGATGAGTATTAAAGGAAAAGTGATGAAGAACGGGAAAGAAGTAGATGTAAATACTTTAGAAAATTACCTCGGCGCTAAAGCTCACATGGTTGTAGTAAGCCTTGCCGCCAAAAAGTATTTACATGTTCATCCTGGTGTTAAAGGAGGCAGCTTCGACTTGCATACAACGTTTGAAAAAGCCGGTGTATATCGCGGGTGGATACAATACCAATCTAACAACAAAGTATATACAAATGATTTTACCATAAATGTAGCTGAGGGCGCGGCAAACAAAGCTTCCAGCGAACATGCAGGTCATTAGGTTAGCGAGAATGGTGCTTGCTTTTCAGATTAGAGTCTTCTCCTTTCTTCATCTTTTCAAGTGCTTCCTGGTGTCGTGTTTTGTCAAAAACTTTTATTGAAACTTAGCAAGATCGTTTGATTATAATAGTCTAAATGGTTCGTCGGCTAAATCACCTATTGCCATTCTGTAGTTGAAAGCCAAGCTTAAAAACTGGTGATTTTCTCCGCTAGCTGCTTTTCCAGGGTATACTCTAATAGCCTAAATACTATTATATGGGAAAGTTAATAATTAATTTAAAATATAATAAGCAGATAAATTTTAATTTGTACTTCTTTACTGTACAGAATGCTTGGCAAGATGTATGCTTACAAAATGAACAAACCAATAGTATGAAAAAAATAGTGTTCGTAATAACTGCAGCATTAATTTTTGATGCTGCTATAGCACAAATTAAAAAGCCTGGTTTTACATTAGGTGCAAGCGCTTTTTATGCAAATCCTCAAAGCGAGTTTAAGAACCAGTATAAAGGCGGACTTGGTGGCGAAGTAAAAGGCGGAATCGGCTTAGGAAAAACTTACCTGGTTGCAAGTGTCGGATATGCTGCTTTTGCAGCTGAGTCTGGTAACAATGCAGGAACCCTGACTTATCAACCCACGAAAATCGGGGTTAAACAATATTTCCTTGCAAAAAGGTTGTTTGTAAATGGTGATATTGGTATAGTTAACTTAAAAGATAAATCTATGGGAAGCAGTGAGCAACGTTTTATAAGAGATATTGGTGTTGGCGCACGCTTGTTAGGTTTAGAAGCATCTATTTATTACGATACCTGGGATAACCTAAGAGGCCCCGAAGGCTCGACTAAAGCTCTACTATTTAAGTTGGGATTCAATATCACATTATAGATCACAATCCCAACACATCTTTCATAGAAAATATTCCTATCTTATCTTTTAAGAATTCAGCTGCCATAACTGCTCCTGAAGCAAATCCCTTCCTGCTATGGGCAGTATGAATAATTTCTATCTCATCAATTTGTGACTTGTATAAAACCTTATGAGTACCCGGAGCGGGGTCAATTCTTTTACTAATGATCTCCAGTTCATCTTCATTAGCTGATGAATTATTAACCCACTTGTTTTTACTTTTTAAATGTTGAAGAACTTGTTCAGCCAATGTTATTGCTGTGCCACTAGGTGCATCTTTTTTTTCTGTATGATGGGTTTCTTCAAGTGATACATCGTACTCTTTACGGGTTGCCATCAACTCTGCAAGGAAGCTGTTTAACTGGAAGAATAAATTTACTCCCACACTAAAGTTACTTGCATACAAAATCGATCCCCCTGTTGTATTACATAGGTCTTCAATTTCTTTCCAACCCTCCAACCATCCTGTTGATCCACATACTACCGGCACTTTAGCTTCAAAGCATTTCTTAATGTTATCAGCCGCACTGTGTGGACTCGTAAATTCGATAGCAACATCTGCTTTTTGAACATTCTCTATGGTAAATTCATCCGTGTTCTCAATATGAATTTTCAGCACAATTTCATGCCCTTTTTGTAAAGCGATTTCTTCAATCGTCTTACCCATTTTACCATAACCAATCAATGCAATTTTCATAATACAAACTTATAAAAATTCCCCTCCTTCCAAAGGAGGGGACAGATTTTATGCGAAGCAGAAAATCAGGGGTGGTTAAACTCCGCTTTAATCCTTTCTAAAACCCAGTTCACATCCTCAAACACAAACTTGTTTTCAAACCGCAAAACTCTCACACCTATACTTCTCAGATACTCTTCTTTTTTACGATCCTTTTCCATCCCCGGCTCCCGATAATGCCCTTCACCATCAAGCTCGATCACTAACTTTTCTAATGGGCAGTAAAAATCTGCTATAAAGTTGCAGAGGCTGTGTTGGCCCCTGAACTTTCGGTTTTCTAATTGGCTTTTTTGAAGGTAAGTCCAGAGCGTGGCTTCTGCAGAGGTGCTGTGGTTGCGGAGATGCTTTCGAAATTCTTTTAGTTCAGGTTTGTTATTGATGATTATCTTTTTCATGGTTTAATTGAGAAATAACCACCCCTGAATGTTTTAAAACAAGTTTAAAACATTCTGTCCCCTCCTTTGGAAGGAGGGGAACTTTTTACAGCAAGCACCAAACTTAGGCCAGACGTATTTGCAAAAGGACTATACCCGGGCTTGATTTTAAAGGACAAATCATCACTCACATCAAAATCTTTTAAGTGAGCAAAAACTGTTGCATCTGCTACGTTTAATCCCCACACTGCTAAAAAGTACAAAATGGAATAATCTTTATTTCGTCTGAAATCATTTCGATATCTCCTGAGCGATTCGGCTCCTATATCTTTAAGCGAAGGGTGGATTTGAGGAAAGGCAGCGGTATTATTTTCAATTTTAATTTCAAATGCCCTCTTTGTTCGTTTATACCATGTCTGGTTATAAATAAAGAAGCCTGCGGGTACACTCAACGCAGCATACACAATAGGAATTTTCCACTTTTCTTTATTGTAAGCTTGTCCCCATCCCGGGATTAATGCAGAGCGTAAAGTTGCTTTTCGGGGATCATGTTTTGGAACAGAGTCAATC
>DASVST010000187.1:0-8631 GCA_036387965.1 Segetibacter sp.
AACCTTCCATTACTAATTGCCGATAGTGTGTCAGGTGCAGTTATGTTTATGCTCATTCCGCTATCCGGCTCATCACTTTGGTGATCTTTGCACGGCCACCATACACTTGCACCCAAACCCTGACATGCAGTTCCAATAAAAGGATTATTACTTGCATCTGTTTTCCAAACCAAACCGCCATCCCATGGTGCCCGCAAAGCAGCCTTGGGTGTACCATGATAATACACTGTCAGCTTTCTTATTCCGGGCTTCAGCTTCACCATCATGTCATCAGGCCTTATCCTGGCAAACCAAATATTTCCTTCGTTTTCTACTGAATATCTTTCTCCGGTTTCTGATACTACGCTGTCTACAACCAAAGGTTGCTGCAGGTCAATCTGCATTCTTTTAACAGCAAGCGATTCATAGTAAGTGATCTGGTTACTTCCCTTAATAGACTTATTCTTTATATCAACATCTACTTTCAGATCATAATGCTTTACATCCCAACCTTCTCTGTATTTAGTAATTGTACCCCTTAGCGTATCTGCCTTTGTAAATTGCCTTTTCTGCTCTGTCAATTGCCCGTAGCTAAAAACAGTTATCAATAAGCTTATAGAAATTAATAAATTGCCTTTGGATTTCATGTTTTAAAAATAGTTATTTGGATCTTAATGTATCGAAACAAAAACATAAACATTATAACTGGGTTGTTGCTTACAGCATCGCTATTTTTTTTTGGATGTGATGCAAACAACAAAAATGCCAAAAAAGTCTTCTCTTATAATGAGCAAACGGGTATAGCATCATTGGATCCTGCGTTTGCAAAAAATCAATCTATCATGTGGGCTATACATCAATTGTATAACACGTTGGTAGAGGTTGATACCGGATTGAATATTGTCGGCTCAATTGCTAAAACATGGGAGGTAAGTGAAGATAGATTGACGTACACCTTTCACTTGAGGAACGATGTTTTTTTTCATGACAACGAAGCCTTTGTCAATGGCAAAGGCAGAAGGATGGTTGCTTCAGATGTTGCATACAGCCTTACAAGGATTTTAGATAAAAAAACGGCAAGCAGCGGAGCATGGATTTTTAATAACAGAATTGATACAACAAAAGGTTTTGTTGCAGTTGATGATACCACTTTTCAGGTTAATCTTCTTCGTCCTTTTCACCCAATTATGGGCATACTAAGTATGCAGTATTGCAGCATCGTGCCTAAAGAAGTTGTAGAGAAATATGGGAAAGATTTTAGAAGTCACCCATGCGGAACAGGACCATTCAAATTTAATTTCTGGGAAGAAGGACAAGCATTGATCCTGCATAAAAATGACAAGTATTGGGAAAAAGATGAAATAGGAAAACAGTTGCCATACATAGACGCAATAAAGGTTTCTTTTCTCGATAACAAGGCCACAGAGTTTCTTGCGTTTCAACAACGTGATCTGAGTTTTGTCAACGATATTGATCCATCTTTTAAAGATGAAGTACTTACAAAAAAAGGTGAGCTGCGAAAAGATTGGCAGAACAAAATCATTCTTAATAAACATGCATATTTAAATACCGAGTATCTGGGAATTTTATTCGATGAGGAAAATGAACTGCTCAAAAATTCACCATTAAAACAGAAGGCAATAAGGCAGGCGATTAACTACGCTATCAATCGCCCAAAGCTTGCGATGTATATGCGCAACTCAATAGGAACAGCTGCACAAGCTGGCTTCGTCCCTTCTGGTTTGCCATCAATGAATGCTGAAATGGTGAAAGGGTATGAGTATAATCCTGCCAAAGCCCAGGCGTTGTTAAAACAAGCTGGTTTTGATGCAGGCAAAAACCCCCCAATTAAGCTTTTAACCGTTCCAATATATGCGGACATCGGAAGCTTTGTTGCAAAGCAACTTGAAGAAGCGGGAATAAAAGTTCAGGTAGAAGTAATACAGAAGAGCTTACTGCTCGAGCAAACTGCTAAATCGAAAGCGCTGTTCTTTAGGGGAAGCTGGATTGCTGATTATCCCGATGCAGAAAACTACATGGCTATGTTCTATAGCAAGAATCCTGCACCGCCAAATTATACCCGTTATAAAAACCCAGCATTTGATGTGTTGTATGAAAGAGCATTGATGGAAACAAATGATAGCCTCCGTTATAAATTATATCGCGAGATGGATCAGATAGTGATAAACGATGCACCAGTTGTTCCGCTTTGGTACGATATGGTCATTCATCTTGTAAATAAAAATGTTAGAAATTTTTATCCCAATGCTCTTAACATTCTCGAACTTAGGAGAGTTGAAATTGACTAATATACATCTAACAAAAAAGCCATCCTGTAAGATGGCTTTGGTTTATAGAGTTTGGATATATTAATCTTTATTTTTCTTCAGCTTGTCTTTAAAAACCTTTTCAAACTTTTCAATTTTTGGCTTAATTACATAGCGGCAATACATTTGATCGGGGTTAGCATTAAAGTAATCCTGGTGATAATTCTCAGCTATGTAAAACTCTTTCAGAGGTTCTACAGTTGTTACAATGGGCTTGCTCCACGCACCTGATTGTTGTAAAGCTGCTTTATACTTTTCTGCGGTTTTCCTTTGTGCTTCACTATTATAAAAAACGGCACTTCTATACTGTGGTCCTACATCAGCTCCCTGTTGGTCAGGCGTTGTAGGATCATGTGTTTTCCAGAAAACCTCCAGTAGTTCATCATAACTTATTTTCTCAGGATCATAAACAATCTGACATGTTTCCACATGTCCTGTATTCTTGTCGCAAACCTGCTCATAGGTTGGGTTGGGTACATGACCACCGGTGTATCCGCTATAAACTTTTTCTACGC
This sequence comes from Segetibacter sp., assembly GCA_036387965.1. Taxonomy (GTDB): domain Bacteria; phylum Bacteroidota; class Bacteroidia; order Chitinophagales; family Chitinophagaceae; genus Segetibacter. Next base: position 2,822 of record DASVST010000187.1, read on the forward strand.
CTTCTAATTGTTGAAACACGGCTTCAACACACCAAAAGCAACCTGCTCCAAAAGTGGCAGTATCTTTATTTGTACTCATAGTTTTATTCGATAAAAATTTTGTTGTTGAACCTTCCTGTTGTGCACACGATATAATGCAAGTTGTTATTCCTAAGATAAGTGAAAACATAAAGTTCATACTGATGCGGTTTGATGCAAAAGTCGTTTTACTTACGTACATAGAATCCTTAAAGTTCTTTGCCAAGCGTTAAAGTTTACCAGCCAGAAAAATGTTTTTCACTTTTTTAAAGCAGATTATTCTTTATTATACCAGCATCAATTTTCATGGCATCATCGTTGCGTCGCAATCACTTCATCGGCAACCCAATTAGAAACTTTAGTTTCAATGCCTCAAAGTTATTTTCCCTAACAGCTTTTAAGTTATAATATACATTACAAGATCAGGTGTAAATTGCATCTTTAAAATATTTTAAGGCTTTGTGAGCATGAAATTATTCCCCGAATCAGCAGCAGTACAATTAGAGTTCGATAAAATAAAATCTTTATTGGTTGAGCATTGTAAAAGTGAATATGCTAAACACAAAGCATCCAACCTACGCATACACACAAAAAAAGACATTATAGATAATGAGCTGCTTCAAACGCATGAATATAAACAGCTCCAACTAAATGATCAATATTTCCCCAACGATTATGTAATTAATCTTCAAAAAGAATTAAAGCTTCTGAGTATATCAGGTGCAGTTTTATCCGGTGAGCAATTTATACAAATAAGAAAACTAGCTGTCAATTTACAATCTATTTTCAGGTGGTTTGATAATGAAAGAAGATCTGCTTATTCAGCCCTTGCAAAGGTTGTAGCTGACACTTATTTTGAAAAAAAGATCATTGAATCCGTTGATGCAGTGCTCGATGAATATGGGAATGTAAAAGATAATGCAACTGATGATCTGCAAAAAATCCGTATCAATCTTTATAAAAAAAGAAATGAGCTTAGAAGAACTTTTGAAAGAGTTATAGCAAAGCTCAACAAGTCAGGATATAGTGCAGATATAGAAGAAAGCTTTAGCAATGGAAGAAGAGTAGTTGCTGTTTTCTCTGAATATAAACGACAGGTAAAAGGCATATTGCATGGAGAAAGTGACACAAGAAAAACTGCCTTTATAGAGCCCGAAGAAACGATAGAACTGAACAATGATATTTCAAGTTTAGAGAACGACGAGAGGAGAGAAGTGCAACGTATCCTTAAACAACTCACAGCTGATTTATCAATTTATGCACCTCTCTTAACAGCTTACCAGGTGGTTGTTGGTGAGTACGATTTCATAAGAGCGAAAGCTAAATTAGCAATTGATATTAACTGTGAGTTTCCAACTGTTGTTGATAAAGCTCATATACATTTGGTGGAAGCTTATCATCCATTATTATTTCTTTACAACAAGAACACCCAAAAGAAAACCATTCCTGTTTCTATTACGCTCGATGACAAGAACAGGATACTCGTTATAAGCGGCCCCAATGCAGGAGGAAAGACAGTTACCATGAAAACTGTTGGGTTGCTTCAAATCATGATCCAGAGTGGATTGCTTGTACCGGTGCATCCATCTTCAGTTATGGGCATTTTTAAACAACTGATGATACATATTGGTGACACACAAAGTCTTGAATTTGAATTGAGTACCTATAGCAGCCACCTAAAAAACATGAAGCACTTTATGGAGGTTGCTAACGGTAAAACTTTATTCTTTATTGATGAATTAGGAAGTGGAAGTGATCCAAACTTAGGTGGTGCATTTGCAGAAGTTATCATGGAAGAGCTTGCTCATAAACATTCATTTGGTATAGTTACTACCCATTACCTTAATCTTAAAGTAATGGCAAATAAAGTCGCAGGTATAATTAACGGAGCAATGGCTTTTGACGAGCAGAACCTCTTGCCTATGTATAAATTAATCATAGGTAAACCGGGAAGCTCTTATACATTTTCAATCGCTGAAAGAATAGGGTTAGCGCCTCACCTTATAACCAAAGCAAGAAAACTTGTTGATGAAGACCATTTTCGTTTAGATAAATTATTGAATCGTACAGAACAGGATTTGCATGCGATTGAAGAGAAAGAAAAGCAATTACAAAAACTGCTAAAAGAAAATGAACGTTCAAAAAAGGAGCTCAATTTCGTGTTGGATAAGGAGCGACATCGCCAGCAGGTCGAGTTGCTAAAACAGCAAAACCAAATAACTGAAGATCGCATCAGCTATTTAAAAGACATGGAGCGAAAACTTAAGCAAATTTTGCTTGGAAGAAAACAGAAGATAAAGATGAGGTGGTAAAGCAAATGCAAAACCTTCTTTTCAAAAAGAAGGAACAGGTTGTGAACAATAAACTTGCAAAGAAGGTTGAAGGGAAATATATAGAAGTAAAAACTGATATATCTGTAGGGTCCAGAGTAAAGCTCAAGAAAAATTTCCAGGTGGGGGATGTTAAAGAAATAAGAGGCAAAAGAGCCATTGTACAGGTTGGAATGATACCGATGAGTGTAGAAATCAGTGATTTAGTTGTTGTGGAAGAAAAAGAATAGGTTCTACATTTACCCACATAGTGCTTACCTTGTTTAATAATAATACTACAAAGGCTTATATTACGTTAACATCTGGTGCGATTAGATATTTTTCGTTTATTCTCTATGAAAGATTTGGTAGCTCGTAATAATTTACTGGAGGGGTTTTCGCTCGAAAACATCCTTGAGGCTTTTTTGGCCGGCACCAATGATGGCTTCCTTATACTCGACGATGAGTTTAGAATCATACATTTTAATACCCTTTACAATAAGTTTCACCAGTTACATACGGGTAAGGTATTAATCAGGGGAAGTTATTTACCTGAGCTTTCTCCGGAGGATAGCATGAAGGATATATTAAAGAATGTAAAAAAAGCTTTAAGGAACGAGGTTGTAAAGTATACCATAAAATATCCTCCGATAAATGGTAATACTTTTTGGTACGACATGGAGTTCCATCCATTAAGAAATAAGGCAGGGAAGATTATAGGTGCTGGGGTAGGTGTTTTTGAAACGACTGAAATAAATTCTGCACATGAAAGACTCCGCCAAAGTGAAGAATTGTTTAAAACCCTTGTTCAAAATTCTACCGATGCATTCCAATTAGCTGATATAGATTTTGAACTCCAATACATAAGCGAAACTGTAGAAAATGTTTTAGGGTATAAACCATCAGATTTAATAAGAAAGAACGGGTTAGACAATGTTCATCCTGATGAAAGAGACCGGGTACGCGAATGGTTTAAAAGCTTAAGAACACAGCCTGATAAACTGGTAACAATTGAATACCGTGTAAAGAACAAAGAGGGTAAGTGGATTTGGATCGAAAACTTTGGTCGCAACATGTTAAGCAATCCACGGGTTAGCGCCATTGTAATGAACTTCAGAAATATTCAGTCCAAAAAAATGGCTGATTATACTTTGGTTCAGGCAGAGCAAAGATTATCGTTGTTATTAAATAATACTGAAGAGTCTTTTATCATTTTAAACAGCAGGCTTAGAATAGTAGCATACAACCGTGCAGCACAGGAACACTCTCCATACTTTTTTACGCAGGAGTTGCAATCAGGTTTATCCATTCTCGATCTTGTCAACCCCGAAGAAATGGACAGGATGATCCAACTGTTTGAAAAGGTTTTTGACGGAGAGCAAATGGACAGGGAAACCACTTTCGTTGACGATAAGAAAAAACAACATATTTACAGCCATATTTACCGTCCATTGTTTGATAAAGACAATGATATTTTCGGCGTATTTATTACTTCTACAGATATAACAATAAGGAAAAAGCTGACAGAAGATTTAGCAGCAAATTCGGAGCGTTTAAAAAATGCTCAAAAAATTGCAAAGCTTGGATATTTTGAATATCTCTATAATAATAAATCAATCTTCTGTTCCGATGAAGTGTATGAAATTTTAGGCATAGATAAAGCTACAAATGCGAACCTTCAGTTCTCTGAGTTCAAACACATTGTTCATAATGAAGATCGGGAAAGAATTAAAGCTGAAATCAAACATGCAATAAAAGGAGAAAAAGATCTTAATGTAGAATGCAGGTTAAAGATGGAAGATGGAACTGACAAAGTAGTTCTTGCAATGGGTGGGGTAATTCTGGATAAAGCAGGAGCTAAGGAAAAGTTCAGTGTCACCGTCCAGGATATCACTGATAGTAAGATGGCACTTCTTGCATTGCAGACGATGGAAGGCAGGTTTAAATCGTTGTTCGAGAATAGTATTGATGGTGTTTTAATAACGCTGCCATCTGGTGAAATTATTTCGGGTAATCCTGCTGTATGTAAAATGTTAGGGTATGAGGAGGATGAAATTACCGAGTTTAAAAGGTCTGATCTTTTAGATGTAGAATCTGCCTCTGTTAAACAAATGATTGAGGAGCGTAGCAGAAGTGGAATATTCCTCGGTGAGATATTAATGAAACATAAGAACGGACACATCATACCAACAGAAATTACTTCTATAAATATGAAGGATGCGCAGGGCAATACCTATCATTCCAATATTATTAGAGACATAACCGAGAAGAAGAAAATAGAAGAGGAACAACAATCACTCACCCAGGAACTAATCAAAAATAACCAGGATCTACAGCAGTTTTCTTTCATTACATCTCACAACCTTCGTGCACCTGTAGCAAATCTGATTAGCCTCTTAAATCTTTATGATAAGAAAAAACCCGAGGACGAATTCAACCAGCTTCTCATTGAGAAGTTTGAAGAAGCAACCTTGCAGCTCAATAGTACATTAAACGATTTGATTAATGTTCTTGTAATAAAATCAAATACAAATGTTGATAAACAAGACATGAGTTTGGACAATGTTTTATCTGAAGTGAGGAAAGGAATTGATAACCTGTTGTTGGAAAACAAAGGAGTTATTACTTCTGATTTTTCTGAGGTAGACATAGTTACGTATAACAGAATCCATTTAGAAAGTATTTTTTTAAATCTGTTAACCAACGCAATCCGGTATAGATCTACGGAAAGGAAACCGGTTATACAAATAACATCCTTTAGAGAAGGTAAATGGATAGTAGTTAGCTTTAAAGATAATGGCCTTGGTATAGATTTAAAGCGATATGGTGACAGACTTTTTGGTCTTTATCAGCGCTTTCACGAAAGTAAAGAAGGAAAAGGATTAGGTTTATATATGGTCAACTCCCAGGTGGTTGCAATGGGCGGTAAAATAGAAGTTGAAAGCGAACCTGGAAAGGGTAGTACTTTTAAGGTATATTTTAAATCCTGATCATGCCTAAATTTAAAAGTGTATTGTTGGTTGAAGACGATCCCATCACTGTAATGGTGTGTGATAGAATAATAAAAATGAATGGGTTTTCTGATGAGGTGAAATCGTGTGAAAATGGCCGTTATGCTTTAGAATATTTGAAAGAGAAAGCAACAGTCGGTACATATTGGCCTGATATCATCTTTTTAGATATAAACATGCCTGTGATGAACGGTTGGGATTTTTTAGAAGAGCTTGAGCAGATAAAGGATACACTTCCTCCATTGCCACGTATTTTTATATTATCCTCTACAGTTGACCCGGAAGATTTTAGCAGGGCTAAATCGTTTTCTACTGTTGAAGATTTTATTTCGAAGCCGCTCGAGAAGGACTATTTAGATACAATATCTGCCAGCGCATCAAAATAAGGAACTTACTCCATCCCTTTTGTTAAGAGTTGAGGAATTGCAAACATCCATGCGATGCTAAAAAGCACTTGCATAAAGCCATCTGC
>DASVST010000188.1:0-6699 GCA_036387965.1 Segetibacter sp.
TATCTTAATTGCCACCTGTGCTCTTACACCACTTAACAAATGGTCTAATCGGTGAGATATTGGCTGACCTATGTTTACGCTGCTGCCTTTTATGATGTCGAGGTTTGCCCTAATGTCATTTAATATTTCCTCCATGTCCCGCCTTTCGTCTTTAAGACTTACATCTATTTCTGTATAACTTGGCGGTTCGGCGTGTTCATCTAATTCTGCTCTTCCTGTTCTACGTGACGTAAGCAATACATCAGGTACTTTAAGTATTTGTTTCTCTGCTATGCTTCCTATTTTATTTGCTTCTTCTAATGATGTACCGGCAGGTGCAACAACGTTTACTGTAAAGCTGCCTTCATTAAAGGGTGGAAGAAATTCTGTACCGAAAAAAGGTACTATTGCTATGGCTGCAATTATCAAAGCAATTGCGGCAGCAATTATTGGCTTTGTATAATTTAGTCCCCAATGTAAAAGTTTTGTGTCCTGCTTCTTTAACCACCTTACTAAAGGACTATCATCATCTTCATGGTCTGATACTTCAACCGGTCTTTGTTTCTTTTTCCAAAACTTTAGATTGATGTGGTTTAGGTGTTTTCTCTTGCTTAATAAGTAACTACAAAGGGCTGGTGTAACTGTAAGTGATACTACCAATGATGCTACAATTGAAGTAATGTATGCTATGCCTAAAGGAGCAAATATTCTGCCTTCAATGCCTTGTAAGTAGAACAGCGGAATGAATACTAACACTACAATGATTGTGGCATATACTATAGAGTTTCTTACCTCACTGCTTGCATCATAAATAACCTTCAGTAATGGCTTTGGTTCTTTGCTTGCAAAGTTTTCCTTTAATCTTCTGTATACGTTTTCTACATCTACAATTGCATCATCTACTAACTCACCGATGGCTATAGCCAAGCCTCCTAATGTAAGCGTGTTGATAGAAATACCAAAGAATTTAAAAACGATTGCAGTAATGATGATTGATAAAGGAATGGCTGTTAATGTTATTATTGTTGTTCTGAAGTTTAAGAGAAATAAGAACAGGATAATTATAACCAATATAAAACCGTCTCTTAATGCATGTTCTACATTTGTTATTGAGTTTGTAATAAAGTTGCTTTGGTTAAATACCTGTGTATTGATTTTTACATCTGGTGGCAGTGACGTTTGAATTTCTTTAATCGCTTCTAAGATATCTTCCGTAAGTGTAACAGTACTTGCAGTTGGTTGCTTCTCTATACTTAAAATAACTGCTGGTCTTCCATTTAATGAGCCATCACCTCTTTTTACTGCTCCACCAAACTTAACCTCTGCAACCTGGCTTAGCAATACACTTGCATTGTCTTTATTTGTTACAACTGTACTTGCTAAATCTTCCAAGGTATTTGCTCTTGCAATGTTTCTTACAAGTACTTCTGAACCTTTGTTATTAATGAAACCTCCTGTAGTATTTTGATTTGTTGCTGCTAATGCTTTATCTATATCATCTATTGAAACATTGTATTGCCTAAGTTTTTCAGAAGAAATTAATACCTGATATTGTAAACGTTCTCCACCTATAGGTATCACTTGTGATACTCCTTTGATGCTCATTAATCGTCTTCTGATTGTAAAGTCTGATAGTGTTCTCAAATCTGCTGGGGATGTTGTGTCACCGGTAACTGCGACCATCATTATCTGACCCATGATGGAGCTGATAGGACCTAATTGCGGGGTAATGCCTTCAGGCATTTCTATAGACTGTATTCTTTCTGATGTTAATTGCCTTGCTCTGTATACATCTGTGTTCCAATCAAACTCAACGAACACCATGCCTAAGCCTGGTGATGCAACTGACCTTACAGCTTCTACACCGGGAGCACCATTTAATGATGTTTCAATAGGCAGGTTTACCTGTGCTTCGATTTCTTCAGGAGCCATACCATTTGCTTCTAAAAAAATTGTTACTCTGGGTCTGTTTAAATCAGGCAATACATCTACCGGTAAACTTACTAATGTAAATACACCGTATACCATTACAAGAGCTGCTGTTGCAATTACAAACAACCTGTTACGTAATGAGAATTGAATTAGTCTATTAAGCATTGTTTCTATCCTTTTTGAATTGTGCTCCCTTTGGCTCAATTACCTCCAGGAGAACTTATAGGGGCTACTTGTTATTATTTAACCAGCTTTGGAACTCACTGATTTCTTTGCTTTGGTCGTCTATTACTTTTTGTGCAAACTGCTTCATTTGTACATTCTTGCCATGTGAGATTTCGTTCTCTGCCATATCTACAGCACTCTTATGATGAGGTATCATCATAATAACAAAATCTTTATCAGCATTACCTGTCATCTTCATGCTTTTCATTTCCTCCATCATCTTATTCATAGCATCCATTAACTCACTGTGTCCTTCTGCACCGTGACCTGATGCTGAATGTTCTTCTTTCTTTGCAGCAGGTTTGTGAGCAGCAATCATTGTCCTCAATTCTTCAATCTCTTTCTTTTGTGCATTGATGATGTTTTGAGCTATTGCCTTAATCTTGTCGTCTTTAGCTTTCGGAATATATTGTTCAGCCATGTCCACCGCACTTTGATGGTGAGGTATCATCATGGTTGCAAAGTCAAGGTCAAAGTCCCCTGTCATTTTCACTGCATTCATATCATCCATCATTTTCTTCATCATCTGGTCATGTTCACCACTACCTGTACTATGATTTTCATGTGTACCACTTGCAGCGTCAATATGTGCTGTAGTATCAGAAGTAGTTTCTGATTTGGTGTCGCCACTATTACAAGCCTGTAGAAATGCAACTGAAAGCAATAGTGCTGTTGCTACTAAAATGTTCTTTTTCATAACTTCTGTTTTTTTGTTTTTATGAATAATTAGTTGTTCCGTTCCTGTTGTGTGAGGGTTGGTTTATTATAATTGAACAGGAAATTCAATTCTTAATTTTTCCCATTCCATTGCAATTGTTCCTTTGTCGCTTGCTTTACTTGTAATGAAATACTGGAGCCGTTCAAGTGTACTATCCTTCCTAATTGGTTTTACTTTAATTCTTACTACATCATCTTTAGTGCTATAGTCATCAGCTAAGTGTTGTTCCCAATTCCTATTGATAATAACCGTCCATTCATCTTCTCCGGGTATTGTAAATAGTGCATACTTACCAGCAGGTATTGTTTTGCCTTCAATCTTGAAGGGTTTATCAAGTTCGATGCTTGTAGCACTATGCGCCCCTGTAACCCAGACATCATTATATGGAACTAAGCCGCCCCAAATAACTCTCTTTCTAACACCAGGAGAATGATAATTTATAGTGACATTTGCATTTCCAATTTGACCTTTAGCCACAGCTTTGATACTTTTTTTGGTGGTATCTGTAAGTGCATTAGGATTGTCACTTACAGCATCACTATTCGCCTTTTTACTTTCAGTGTGCTGACGATGTTGGTCTTGTTGGTTAGCACATGATGACATAGCAAAAGCAGCAGCAAACACTATTATTATTTCTTTCATTGCAGTTGTTTTATTAGTTAACCTTGCGCTACATTCATTACAAAATCAACGGTATGAACTTTGCCTTCACTTTGGAATTGTATCCATCCACGGTAAATGCCTGGCTTTTTAAAAGTTGTATTTAAGTCAAACTTGCCGCCTTGCACATCAGGATGAACGTGTAGGTACTCTTTATCGTCAAGGCTAATAACTACCATGTGTGCTTTTGCACCTAAATAGTTTTCTAATGAGTTTACATCTACTTCTTTTCCCTCTTTCATTACCATACCTGCAATATGTAGAGGCTTCCCTGTAACCAGCTTGCCGCCTTCTACCTGTAACTGTACTGTAAACTTGTCTGAAGTGGCAGTAAGTTTATCAGCACTATACTTAACCGGTTGCTTTGATTGTCCCTTTACATTTAGATTAATTTTTTCTACCTGGTGACTTCCACCACTTGGCAAATAGTCAGCGAATAATGTATAGTTTCCTCCATGTTCAAAACGTGTTTCATTGTGACCAGTGCCATCCTTGTACTTTTTGCTTTTATCTAAAACATCAATTTTGTAAGAACCATCAGGCTGGAACTCCGGATGAATGTGCTCAAAATAACTTAGGTCATCACTTACAACTATTAGGTGTATTTTCTTTTCATGCTGAAGGTCTAAGGGAACAGCCTCTGCTTCTTTCCCTACAACTTTAGGAGTAAAAGAAAAGGTGGCAGGCTTACCAGCTTCGACAGCTTGGGGAGTTGAAGCAAACTCCATTTTGTATGTAAGTCCGTTATCTACACCATCAAAATGTTCGAGTTTCATACCGCACACAGGGCAGTTACCTTCCTTTTCATAGGTTTTGCCTTTCTCACAGTTCATAGGACAACGATAACTGTGAGCATGAGCTTCAGTAGATGTTGCTGTATCTTTTGCTTCTGTCTTAGCATCATTATTGTTACAGGCTGTAAACGTTAGAGCACCTGTAAATACAAGAACTGTTGTAATGATTTTCAAATAAGTTTTCATCTCTTTTCTTTTTGTTTGTTTTGTTGATTGATTAATTAGTTATGGTTATGACCTTCGTGACCAGTGGTTGCTTTCTTAGCATCAACTTTAGCTAAGTTCATATTGCACACAGGACACTTACCTGCTTTAGCATAGGTTTTATCGCCTTCACATTTCATGGGGCATTTGTATGCTGCTGTTTCCTTTTGAACCTTGCTTAGTGCCATGTTGCAAACAGGGCATTTGCCTGGCTTAGCATAAGTCTTATCGCCTTCACACTTCATGGGGCACTGATACTTTACAGCTGCCGTTGTTGTCTTTGCCTTTGTCTTTTTGCTTTTAGACGTTTGTGCATTTGCTGAACTAATAAAGAAGATTGATAGAACAGCAATCATTAGAAATTTAAGGGGTTTCATTTTACTTGTTTTATTGTGTGAAAATTATTGATTTAAGAACATTGTCTTCATTTGATATACTCCGGTTGTTACTACTCTTTCTCCTTCCTCTACACCTTTGATGATGTTTACCTGCTTTCCGTTTGAAGTTCCCTTGTTTACATAGCTAATAGAGTATACTTCAGCAAGGTCTTTTATGAATACAGCAGGCTTGCCGTTTACATCTGCAATTGCTTCATCGGGCATTATGATTGCTTTTGAGTAGTCACTTGAAAAGATGCTAACATTAATGTTCTCACCAATTTTAAAACGACCGTTTGCATTAGTTACTTCAAACAATACTACCTGTGATTGATTTTCTGGGTTTACCTGTTGTGCGGTAGATACAACTCGTAATGAATAGGAAGTAGTGTCTGCCGGATTGTTTGAAGCTGCTGTTATTTTCTGGATGCCTTTGAGGTTTGCAACGTCTTTACTAAAAACCTGTGCTTCTACAAATACTTTATCAAGATTGGTAATTTCAAACAGTGTTTGACCAGCACTTACTACAGCACCAATTGAATAATTAAAAGTTCCTACTATACCAGTGATAGGTGCAGTTAGTGTAACCATCTTTGTACTGTTAACATTACCGGCTGCGTTAGCTGCGAACAACCTTTTGTTTTTAGCTGCTGTTTCAAACCTTGCCTTTGCCTCGGTTAAGTCTTTCTTAGCAACTATGTCTGCAATGCCTCTTAATCTATCGTACTGTGCTTTTGCTGCATTATATTCTGCATCTACACTGTTTCTTTGGGTTAGGATACTAACCTGTGTTCCGGGGTCTACCTGCGTTCCTATTACAGCTAATACCTGACCTGCTGAAACTCTTTGACCTACCGTTGTTCTAATGGATACTATTTTACCTGTTTGCGGAGTTTGTATTACTGCCACGCCTTTAGGTGATGGTACGACAGTACCAAGCACTTGTGTTGACAGGTTGAAGTTTCCTGTCACAACCCTTGTTGTAAGAATATCGAAAAGGAACTGTGTTTCTTTTTCGACAATAAAGCTGGTAGATGGACCTGTAGCAACTGCCCCTGCTTTCTTTGCTCCGTGGTCTTCACCACCATGAGCAGAAATGTAATTACTTGTTGCTGTTGGAAAAAGCAACAAGAAGATGGCGGTTGTGGTAACAACTCGCTTATTTGTTTTCTTCATTAAGAAGAACATTGCAACCATACCGGCAATCAACCCCAAGATGCCATAGAACCAATTGCTACCATACCAATGGGAATGCTCTTCTTCTACTGCCGGCTTTGGCAACTCTTTTCCAATCTCAATATCTTTAACTAATAAAAGGTCTGAACCTGACGAACTATTGAGGCTTACAGAAATATTATACTTCTTCTTCTCCGGAAATATTCCTTTTACTTCAAAGACACCTGTATCAACTTTAGCTACTGTCAGTTTCAAATCAGCATTGCCTGAAACAGAAGTTTTTAAATCTGTTATTTCTACAGGTCTATTGGTAACAAAGTCTGTCACAAATAATTGAAACGAACCTTCCTTGCCTACAGGTATTGTTTTGTACTTAATCAATGTTTCATACTTGTCTGAATTAGCTTCAGAACTGAAGTATGCAGTTGTTGATGTAGCTGGTGTTGCTGCTTTGCCATGACCTTCATGTGCCATAGCACCGAAGGGTAATAGAAGCAGAAGAATTATGTACTTTATCATAACGAACCGTTTAAGTATTTTAATTCAGTTAGTGCCTGGTTGAAGTTTCTTATACTCTCCAGATAATTTTCTTTTGTTTGATAGGCAGTAATGATATTCCTCATTGTCTCTATGT
>DASVST010000189.1:0-2702 GCA_036387965.1 Segetibacter sp.
TATCATCGCTGCAAAACATTATTTTATCTGAATGATTATTTAATAAATTGATCAATGCTCCAAAGTTTTTTGCAGCACTTCCTTCACGAATTAAAATCTTCATTCCATGCTGAAGCTTATCTAATGCTTCTTCAGAAGTAAAGCATTCATGATCTGTGCTTATACCTGCATCAATATATTGCTTTGCCTGCTCGCCACGTAAACCGGGAGCATGCCCATCAACAGGTTTATTTAAACGATGTGCCGCAGAAATTTTTTTCATCACCTCTTCATCTTTAAAAAGCACACCTGGAAAGTTCATCATCTCGCTTAAATATTTTATTTCTGGTCTGCTTAAAAGCTCTTCAACTTCTATCGAGTTTAATGCTGCTCCAGCGGTTTCAAATGTTGTTGCAGGCACACAACTTGGTGCACCAAAATAAAATTTGAAAGGAACTTGTTTTCCGTTTTCGATCATAAAATCCACACCTTCCATTCCGCAAACATTCGCTATTTCATGTGGATCGCTAATGGTTGCTACCGTTCCATGAACAACAGCGAGTTTTGCAAACTCTGTTGGCACAAGCATGCTGCTTTCTATATGCACATGGCTATCAACAAAGCCAGGCAAAATGTATGGATCGCCTGCTTTTTCTTCACCTAAGTTTTCTATTGAATCAATCATACCATTTTGAACTTTGATTTCTGCATAGTAGATTTTTCGCTGCCATACATCTGCAAGGTTTCCCTTAACTGAAAAGGTTTTGGTTGACATTATAAATTGATTAAAGTTGTTGTAAATCGTGTTTGTTCGGGTTTTTGTTGAAGGCAGAAAGGTACTTTTGGGTGAAGTAAAATTATATACATGAAAAGATTTTTGTCACTTATTTTATTAGCTACTATATCAACAGGTGCTTTTTCGCAAACTGCTGATGAGGTTGTAAGCAAATTTTTAGCTGCTTCTGGTGGTAAGGAGAAACTAAGTGCAATAAATACGCTGCAGTATAATCAATTAATAAACTTCAAGTCTCCAATGGGTGAGATGGAAATCCCTCTTAAGTATTATAAGGAGAAAAATAAGTTATTCAGGCTTGAAACTTCCCTGCAGTTTGGCCCGCAATCAATGAATTTTTTTACTGTTATAAACGATAAAGAGGGTTATGTAATGGTGCCCGCTAACCCAATGTTTGGAAACGAAGGTGGCTTGCAAAAGATGTCTGAAAAAGACAGAGCTCAACAGGTTTATCAACTAGATCCTGCAGGACTGTTTAGTACTCTTGTAGATTATGCTGCAAAGGGTTCTAAGGTTGAGTTGCTTAAAGATGAGAAAGTAAATAAAGACGACGCTTATAAGATCAGGCAAACATTGGCTTCAGGCCAGGAGATTATTTATTACATCAACAAAGCCACGAATATGGTAGTAAGAATGGACGCTAAAGGAGCTATGGCTGCCAATCTGAGCGGAATGGGATCTATGATGAGTGGAATGGGTGGCGGTGGACGTATGGATAAAATGGAAGTTTCGATGTTATATTCAGACTATACAGAAATTGATGGATTGAAATTTCCAACTAAGGTGAGAATAAAAAGTGCAATGGGAGAGTTGGAAAGTGAAATAACAAATATTAGAGTTAATAAAACAATCGATCCAGCTCTTTATAAAGCACAGTAATTAGTTAGATTTAGATACTAAAAGGTGTTGCAATTGCAGCACCTTTTTTATTAGTAGTATTTGATAATCACAAATTTTTTTTGCGTGAGGGATAGCAGCGAAAAGCCCGCAGCGTAGCGAGGACTTGTAGCGAATAGCCCGACCTGAAAGGACACGCCCAAACATTCTTCTTTGTTTAATGCTGATGTTGTATTTTCAGTCTCATAATAATTAACATGAGAAAAATTTTATTAGTTATTGCTTGTATTGCTGCTGTTTCAACAGCTCAGGCACAACAAAAAAAACAAGAAGCAATTAGTGATTCTGCGTTTTACGCAAATGTAAAATACCGGCTTGTCGGTCCGTGGCGCGGCGGAAGAAGTGCAGCAGTTGCGGGAAGTTATAAAAGCCGCAACACCTTTTATTTTGGTGCAACAGGTGGTGGTGTTTGGAAGACGACAGATGGTGGCAGCAACTGGAAAAATATTACAGATAAATATTTCGGCGGAACAATGGGCGCTGTTGCTGTAGCGCCAAGCGACGAAAGTATTTTATATGTTGGAGAAGGTGAAAATACCATTCGCGGTAACGTAGCAGAAGGTTTTGGTATTTGGCGCAGTGATGACGGCGGCAGAAACTGGAAGAACATTGGATTGAAAGATACCCGACACATTACACGCATAATTATTCATCCGAAAAACCCAGATATAGTTTGGGTAACAGCGCTTGGACATTTGTTTGGTGAAAACCAGGAGCGTGGCGTTTATAAAACAATTGATGGCGGAAAAACATGGAAAAAAGTTTTGTTTGCTAACAGCAACGCCGGTGCAATTGACATGATTATGGAGCCGGGAAATCCGACAACATTTTATGCCTCTACATGGCGTGTTAAGCGTACCCCTTACAGTTTAGAAAGTGGTGGAGAAGGAAGCGCACTATGGAAAAGTACAGATGGTGGCGAAACTTGGATGAATCTGATGGATAAAAAAGGAT
The DNA here is from genome assembly GCA_036387965.1 of Segetibacter sp. Taxonomy (GTDB): domain Bacteria; phylum Bacteroidota; class Bacteroidia; order Chitinophagales; family Chitinophagaceae; genus Segetibacter. The sequence continues at coordinate 2,624 of DASVST010000189.1, forward strand.
TGCCTAAAAAAGAGCCGATCGGTATTATTGGAGTAACTGTTAGTCCCACAAATCCTGAAAGAGTTTGGGCAATTATAGA
>DASVST010000190.1:0-5283 GCA_036387965.1 Segetibacter sp.
AATGGTGTCGATTCGATACTAAAAATTTCCTATGTACAAGTGTATGCTTTACCTGATGCAGATTTTTCATCAGGAGATACAGTAGGTTGTGCTCCGTTAACAGCGAAACTCAACGATCTTTCGAAGCCAAACAGTGGTACAACAACAGGTTGGGAGTGGAGTTTTGGTGACGGTGGTACCAGCATTGCTTCCAATCCCACCTATACTTATACAAGAACCGGAACTTACGATGTTGCTCTAAAAGTTACCAATAGTTTTGGTTGCTCAAAAATTTTATCAAAGGCTGCATACATTTCTACTCAACCTGTAAAAGTTAATATCTTAAACGCACCGGGTGGCGGATGTGTACCCTATACATATACTCCGGACTATGTGGTTAATCGTGGTGATCCAATTACCTCATACTTGTGGATTTTTGGTGATGGAACTACAAGTACGTTAAGTAAACCCAGCCATACATATACTGCTACCGGAGCATACACACTCAAACTATTTTATACAACTACATCTGGTTGTAAAGACTCTTTGATCTTTGATAAAGGAATTGCTGTTGGTAGAAACTTCGATGTAGATTTCACCCTCGATCCCTCAATAACCTGCGGAAAACAAAAGGTATTTTTTACTTCAAAAACAGAACTGCCTGTAACAAGTTACACATGGTCTTTTGGCGATAGTACTAAATCGATAGAAGCTAGTCCAGTTCATCGTTATACTGATGCCGGGTATTACTCCGTATCTCTAACAGTTGATAAAGATGGCTGCAAAACCACTGCAATGAAAAAGAATATCATATATGTTGACGGCACAATAGCAAGGTTCGATTATACAAAAGATTGCAAAGTTAAAGGCAGGATCATTTTCAAGAATACATCAATAAATGGATCAGGTTATAGTTGGGACTTTGGTGATAATACAGTTTCAACAGATACAAATACTGAACACACTTTTACTAAAGATGGCGATTACCAGGTTCGGCTGATAAGCAGCCAAAATGATGGGTGTAAAGATACACAGGTAGTGGTTGTACCTGTTTGGTTTGGTGATATTGATGTAACAGCTTACCAGGATACTATATGTAAGGGGGAAGGGGCTGTTTATACCTTGGTTCATCCCCGAACCGAGTTTGTAGATATAGTTCGTTGGGATTTTGGTAGGGGAATGAATGCAGAATCGAATGCTAAAATTGTAAGGCACCTTTACCCAAATGTTGGTGAATACGACTTAGAGGTAATAAGCACAGATGTTTACGGTTGTAAGGATACTGTTACGAAAACAAACTTTATCAGGGTTAATGGGCCGACCGCAGATTTTGATTCAGAACCCTTTAACGGATGCAGAAATACAGAAGTGACCTTTAAAAATTTAGCAACAGGTGATGGCCTAAATAGGATTAAAAAATGGGTGTGGAATTTTGGTGACGGTAAACACCAGGAATACACACAACAACCTTTCAAACATAGTTATGATTCGGCCGGCAGTTTCGATGTAACCTTAAAAGTGACCGATGTATCAGGTTGCAGCGATTCATTAACTAAGAACGGTTTTATTCTTGTCTCAGAAGGAAAGGCAGACTTTATAACGCTTGATTCATTTACTTGTAATGGGAACACGGTAAATTTTCGTGATCTTTCATCGGGAAGTATTGACAGCCATCTTTGGAATTTTGGAGATGGCAAAACAGCAACCATCCCGGCTCCAACACATTCTTATGCAGATACAGGAGTATATACAGTCAAACTCATTATTACATCCTCATCCGGGTGTGTAGATTCTCTCATTAAACAGGAATACGTTACTGTAAGAAATCCTAAGGCTAAGTTCGGCTTTTCTGATCAGGGTGTAGCATGTGCGCCGCGTAAGATCAGCTTCTACGACAGCAGTTATTATGCTAAAAGTTGGTCATGGGATTTTGGTGAAGGAACAACCTCTACCTTACAAAATCCTTCTCATGAGTTTGTAACACCCGCTATCTATAGAGTTAAACTAACGGTTACCAGCATTGGAGGTTGCCAGTCAACATTTTCAACTGATCTAAAAGTCTCTGGTCCGCAGGGTAACTTAACGTACTCACCGACCTCAGGGTGCGAAAATAATAACCGTGTAACCTATAAGGCTGCAGGCAGCGGTTTTACTGAATTTACATGGGACTTTGGCGATGGAACAATTATCAATAGTGGAGACTCTATAATTAACCATTCCTATAAAAACAGTGGAAACTTTATTCCAAAAGTTATTTTTAAAAATGCATCAGGGTGTTTCTTGGACATGACAGGTAAGGATACAATAAACATTAAAGGTGTAACAGCGAATTACTTCAGCGATAATAAAACTATATGCCTGAACGATGCGGTGCAATTTAAAGACAGCTCAACTACTAATACTGCAACACTTTCGTATAAATGGGATTTTGGTGATGGACAAACCTCTTCTGCTAAAAATCCTTCACATAAATATCTAACAGCCGGCAATTTTGATGTTAAGCTTGTTGTTAATACACAAAGCGGCTGCACCGATTCTATCACGAAGTCCAATTATGTAAAAGTGGTAAAAGCACCCTTGCCTGCTATAGTCAGTGAGGCTGAAGGTTGCGAGGCTGCAAGCATTGCATTTGCTTCTCAACTTGCATCAGATACTTCATCAATCATAAGCTGGTTATGGAATTTTGGAAATGGACAAACTTCATCTTTAAAAAATCCTCCCCCGCAAGTATTTACTAAAGCAGGTAGTTACACAAATTCATTGACTGTTGTAAATAGCACTGGTTGTAGCAATAAAGTAACTAATACTATCACTATACATCCTGTTCCACAAATATTTAATCGCGATACAACTATTTGCAAAGGAGATAATGTACAGCTCTTTACTTCAGGTGCAACAAATTATTCCTGGAGCCCCTCAAACAATCTGAGTTGTACAACTTGCAATAATCCTGTTGCCTCTCCAGTGAGCGATCAAACATATAGAGTTAATGCTGCATCAGGTCTCAGGTGTATCAACGAAGATTCAGTTACTATAAAAGTATTGCAGCCATTTAATGTATCAGTTGCTATCCCAGAAGATTCTATTTGCATTGGCGAGACTATACAACTACAGGCATCCGGAACGCAAAATTATTTATGGACACCTTCTTCCACACTGAGTGCAAACAACATTGCAAATCCTAAGGCCAAACCATCGAACGACATTACCTATACTGTTATTGGTTATGATTCCTTGGGTTGTTTCAGGGATACAGCCACTGTAGCAATAAAAGCTTATGAATATCCATCAGTAGAACTTGGCGCAGATATAGTACTTGCTGCTGGAAATACAAAAGCACTTACACCACTTTATACAGGGAGAATTAATAGTTATCTATGGACTCCTTCGAAAGACCTGAGTTGTTATACCTGTCCTTCACCTGTTTTGTCAGCAAGGGATAATGTAACCTATCGTTTAAAGGTTTCCAACGAAGGAGGCTGTACTGCAGAAGATCTATTAAACGTAATTGTAACGTGCGATAATTCAATTGTTTTTATTCCTAATACTTTTTCGCCTAACGGCGATGGAATGAACGATGTTTTCTATCCGCGTGGTAACGGCATAAACAGCATAAGTTCTATGAGGATATTAAATCATTGGGGAGAATTGGTTTTTAGTAGAAAAGATGTTGCGCCTAATAATCCTTCCACCGGGTGGGATGGAATGTACAAAGGCGGAAGAGCAGATGCAGGCGTATATACATATGCCATAGAAATAGTATGTAAAAACAGCCAATTATTAAAATTTATAGGGAATATCACCCTGATTCAATAAAATGAACAAGTTGACGTTTAATATAGAGTTCAATAAACCCGTAATGCCAAACCGTATCTGTGTAAACATTTTTACACTGTTTTTTCTTATCATTTCAGGTATTTCAGCAAATGCCCAGGATCTGCATTTTTCGCAGTTCTTCGAGGCTCCTTTGCTTCGAAATCCGTCACTTGCGGGCATTTTTTCCGGCGACATAAGGTTCCAGGGAGTTTATCGCAGCCAATGGGGGAGTATTACTGTTCCTTACCAAACAGGTTCATTTGATTTCGAATATAAGAAACCTATCGGGCAGGGAAACGATTTTATAACTACGGGATTACAGGTTGTATACGACCGCGCAGGTTCTACTAATTTTCAAACCACTAATTTTTTACCCGCATTAAATTATCACAAGTCTTTAAGCGGCGATAGAAATAAATATTTATCTCTTGGGTTTATGGGTGGACTCGTTCAGCGCAGATTGGACAGAAGTAAGATGACAACAAACAACCATTTTGATGGAAATGGCTACAATCCCGGATTAGGTGATGGTGAAACTTTTACCACATCAAATTATAGCTATTTAGACGGGAGTGTCGGTATGTCTTTTAATTCTTCTATCGCAGGAAGTGACAGGAATAACTACTTTCTTGGCGCAGCGTACCACCATGTAAACAGACCTCAAAATTCATTCTATCAAAAGCCGGATATTGAACTTCATCCTAAATGGGTATTTTCTGCAGGCGTAAAATTTGATCTAACTGAATCTGCCTATTTTTCCATCCACGCCGATCATAATATGCAAGGTCCCTATACTGAAACTATAGGTGGAGCATTATATTCTTATAAGCTTGGTGCAGACTTCGACAACCCCGACTACATAATTCATTTTGGAAGTTTTCTTCGGTGGAAAGATGCCTTAATACCAGTGGTAAAACTAGATTATCATCCTTTTGCTGTAGCCTTTAGTTACGATGTAAATGTTTCTGAATTGAAGACCGCATCTCAAAGTCGTGGAGGTGCAGAAATATCTATTTCTTACGTAGGATTCTTCGATAGAGATAATAGCTCGAAAAGTGCAGTCCGTTGTCCAAAATGGTAACTATATTATATAGAAGGTTAAAACGACAGGTTTAATCTTTTTCCCTGATGATCTGCTGCAATATCTTTGCGTAAATTTTTGCGATGGAAGTTGGAGAAAATGCCCCGGATATAACACTTGTTGATACAGATAAAAATAAAGTCTCGTTTGCTGACTTAAAAGGAAAAAATACAGTTGTTCTTTTCTTTCCTCTTGCCTTTACGAGTACTTGTACGGCAGAATTGTGCAACATGAGAGATAATATCTCCCTGTATAATAATTTAAGTGCTGAAATCATCGGCATCTCTGTCGACTCCTTTTATACACTTGCAAAATATAAAGAAGAGCAAAATCTTAACTTTAGGTTATTAAGTGATTTCAATAAAGAAGCATCGAAAGCTTTCGATGTTTTGTATGAAAGTTTTGGA
>DASVST010000191.1:0-1716 GCA_036387965.1 Segetibacter sp.
AGGAGGTTCATACACATCTTATACTACAATGATTTATAATTACGCAAAGAACAAAGGCTTATTGTTGATTGAAGGAACTCTTCCTCCCCCATACCCACCTGCTCCATATAAATTTGAAGCTACACGTTATCAAATCAATTAAACGAGAAATTGAACAGACAAAAAAGCTCCCTCTTATAAAGAAGGAGCTTTTTTAATGGAGAACATTTATACAGTCTTGACCTTTTCTTCTACTCTAACATCTGTCTCAACTGAAGGCTTTTCTTCTTTCTTAAAAAACTTATTCTGAAAGATCAATATTGTTATAACGCCGATTGATATTGAAGCATCTGCTATATTAAAGACCGGTCTGAAAAATTCGAATTCTTCTCCTCCCCAAAAAGGAAACCACGAAGGATAATGTGCATCGGTAACTATAGGAAAGTACAGCATATCCACCACTTTACCATGTAAAAATCCGGCATAGCCACCTGCAGCAGGAAAAGCTTTTGCAACATTTTGAGCGTATGGATCGCTTCCTTCGAATATCATCCCATAAAACATACTGTCAATTAAATTACCTAACGCTCCTGCATAAATTAATGCACTGCATAAAATAAATCCACGGTGGTAATTTTTCCTGATAAAATTGCGGATAATAAAAGTACCTGCAATAACAGCTACTAATCTGAAAAGTGTGAGAGCGATCTTACCCCATTCTCCTCCCATTTTCCAACCCCATGCCATTCCCTCATTTTCAACAAAGTGCAACCTGAACCAGTTTTGTCCAAATACCTTTATTTCCTCCCCTATGTAATAATGTGTTTTAATGTAAAATTTTACAGCCTGGTCGAAAAAAAGAATCAACAATACAATAAGAACAATATTCCGTGCTTTCAATATTTAAAAATTTGAATTTCAAAGATAAGGAAAGGGTTTTCAGTTGAGGCTGGTACTTTATGGTTTGTAGTTTACGTTTTGTGAATTGTGATGTAAATTCTGGCTTTCACTTGAGACTCATAGCTTTGTAAGACGTATTATTCATCAGAAATTCCTAATCACTACTCTTCGTAATAAACACGTTTGATTCGCTGGCTTATACCAGTCAGTATTTCATATGGAATTGTATCAGCCCATTTGGCTATTTTCTCAACTGGTAAGTTTGCACCAAAAACCTCAACCTCATTGCCTTCATGCACATTTTGTATATGAGTTATGTTCAGCATAGTCATATCCATACATACATTGCCAACAACTGGCGCAAGGCTGCCATTTATAAACATTTTGCCTACTCCGTTACTAAATTTGCGGCTGTATCCATCAGCATATCCTATTCTTACAGTTGCAATTAAGCTATCTTCTGACAAGATCCCCTTCCTGTTATAACCTATACTTTCACCTGCTTTAACCAGTCTTATTTGCGCAATGGTTGTTCGCAATGTAGCTACAGTTTGGAGGTCTAAATCGTTATCCTGCGCAGCAACACCGTACAGCCCAATACCCAATCGAACCATGTCATTTTGTAGATCGGGATGGCGAAATATGGCTGCTGAATTAGAAAGATGTTTGATAAAGGAGTAACCAACAAACTGCTGAATTTTTAAACATGCATTTTCAAAATCTTTTGCTTGCTGGTTTGTGAAGTGATCAAGAGACGCATCTTCACTTGCAACGAGATGACTAAAAACGGACTTTATTACAAGTGCCTGATGTTGTTTTAAAGTAGGAAGTAATTGA
>DASVST010000192.1:0-1848 GCA_036387965.1 Segetibacter sp.
AACAACGTTGCAGGTAATACTTTACCTGCATTGCCCTATTTTATGCATTCAGTAGGGCGTTATTACAGGTCTGAAATTTCCAACGGCTTCGCCACATCATCTGGTGGCCAAAACCTTTATTCGTCATCTTACGACAGGGGAGAAGGGTTTGTTAGCAGGCGCATTCGTGGAAATGGAACTGACTGCAGTTCAACTCCGTTGCCGCAAAGCTTTGGAAATCTATTTGCATATACTTCTTCATCAGCACCAAGTATGCGGTTAAATATTAATGCTGTTGGTACCGATGCAAATAGCAGAACAGTAAAAGTTCACCTTAATAATGTCCAGGTTTCCCACTTTCAGATGGATTATTTCTACGACGCAAAAGTAGAAGAATACATTCCGGTAAGTCTTATTCAGAATGATGCGGCAAATTTTCTTCTCACTAATATGAGTACTGCGCCGTGCGATGGGTTTAGAACATCAACCATTGAATTAACCTATCCACGTACTTTTAATTTTGGAGGTGCAAGTGTTTTTGAATTTAAGCTTGATCCTTCTTCGAACGGCAGATTCATAGAAATTTCAAATTTTAATAATAGCAGCGTTGCACCTGTATTGTATGATATAGAAAATGGTAAACGTTATGTAGGAGATATTTCCACCGCAGGTAAAGTAAAATTTTTATTACAACCTTCAACTACCCAATACAACCTGGTTTTAACGACCCAGGCGGGTGCTTATTATAAAAACATAACCGAGTTGCAGCAACGCAATTTTGTTAACTATAACTCCACTGCTAACCAGGGGGATTATTTAATTATAACTAACCCATTGATATATGGAAGTGGAAATAATAATTATATAGAGCAATATAAAGCGTATCGCAAATCAGCTAAAGGTGGAAATTATAATGCGCAGATAGTTGACATTAACGAATTGGTAGATCAATTTGCATGGGGAATAAAAAAGCACCCTTTATCAATAAAGAACTTTTTAAAATATGCAAGAAGATCATTCGTTGTTGCTCCTAAATTAGCTTTTCTTATCGGTAAGGGTGTTAGTTATGACGAGTATAGAAGTAATGAAAGTGAAGCATTAATTGAGTACCTTAATCTTGTGCCTACCTGGGGTTATCCGGCATCAGATAATCTGCTTAGCTCAGAAGATGAAATCGCCATCCCTGCTACTCCGATTGGAAGATTATCTGCAGTTACTCCACAGGAAGTTGGTGATTACCTCGAAAAAGTGAAGCAATATGAGGCTGCACAACAAAACTCCGATCATTCATTGAATGGCAAAGATTGGATGAAGAACGTTCTGCAAATCGCCGGTGCAAATGATATTGAACTTGGGAAGCAAATAGAAGGTTTTATGGCAGGCTATGAGAATATCATTAGGGATACTGCTTATGGAGCCCGTGTAAAAACATACAGCAAAACGGCGAATCCGGGCGGATATAACGATGCACTTATATCCTTCAAAAATACTTTTGAAGAAGGGGCTTCATTGATAACATATTTTGGACACTCCTCTGCAACAAGCCTCGATTTTAATCTTGATGATCCACAGAATTATAATAACAAAGATAAATACCCTGTTTTTTTAGCAAACGGCTGTAGTGCAGGTAATCACTTTGAGTTTGAAACAAACAGGTTTAATAATAAAAGTACTATATCCGAAAGGTTTGTATTGGCTCCGCAACGGGGAGCAATCGGATACCTTGCAAGTAGCCATTTTGGTGTAGTTGGTTACCTTGATTTGTACACTAAAGAGTTTTACAAAGCATTTGGTAAAACAAAATACAATCAGCCAATTGGCGAGGCAATTAAAGAAGGGATTACCACAGCTTTGCAATCTACCGGTCTT
>DASVST010000193.1:0-9076 GCA_036387965.1 Segetibacter sp.
CAGCTATCCTGACGCTTATTTTCGGTCCTTGGGTAATGTACGAGTTTGGCTATTTCAATTATGTACCCGTTTGGTTATGGATCAAAATAGCTTTTGTAGCGGGATTGTATCTCTACCATTTTTCACTCCACAACATTTACAAACAACAAATGAATGGTGTTTTCAAAAACTCATCTCAGCGTCTTCGCGTTTGGAATGAAGTAGCAACTATTTTCCTGGTTGCAATTGTGATGTTGGTGGTTGTAAAACAAAGCTTAAGCTGGGTTTGGGGTTTGCTTGGATTAATTCTTTTCATCATTCTCCTTATGAGTGCCATCAGGATTTACAAACTTTTAAGAAAGTAATTATCTTGGTGTTTTATGCTAAAAGCCTTCATACTTTGTTTGACTATTGTTGTGTCTTCAGAATGTATTTCTCAGGGGTTCATTAATACAAACAAGAAGGTTGCAAAAAGATATCTAAGAGGTTACATCACAAACAAGAATATAAAGACCTTAACCACTGAAACAGATACTACAATTGTGTTTCTGGTTAGAGACACCTCGGTTCAAAACCTGGACTTGATACTTTATTTTGATAAAGATGGAAAATGTGTCAAAGAGGAAAGAAAGCTCACATGTGACTCATGCTTAAAGAAGATTTTTGCCCAGACATTGAGCTACAGAAATTATAAATGGATGCAAATTAACGACACAGGGTACATATCAAAATTTTCGAAAAAACTTCTTCTCAAAAAGAATAAAGAACCTGAATATTCTTTCACAATTCAAAAGTTTTCAATGACCAGACGAGAGTACAAAGATTTACTTCAAAAGAATAAATTGAACCAGAAGAAGTAATAACACCCCCATTTTATATTGTTTGTGTCTCATAAACAATATAGCTTTAGAACAAAAAGCGGAGCACTTCATCTTCATTTACTAATTTAATTCCTGTTATGCGCCTAGTATTGCTTTACATCACTTTCATCTTTTTTGTTGCTTGTAAATCATCCGACGAAGTAGATATTATTGTACACAATGGCATTGTCTATACAGTTAATGATCAATTTGCAGTAGCAGAGGCGTTTGCCGTTTCTGAAGGGAAAATAATAGCGGTTGGTACCAGCCAGGACATCTTAAAGAAGTATAAAGCAAAAGAAACGATAGATGCAAAAGGGCAGGCAGTTTACCCCGGCTTTATTGATGCCCATGCACATTTTGTTGGTTTCGGACAATCACTTTTCCAGGTAGATTTATTTGGAACAACCAGCTTCGATGAAGTAGTTGCAAGAGTAGAAAAGTTTGCAAAGGAGCACCCTTCTGAACCGTGGATTCGTGGCAGAGGATGGGATCAAAATAAATGGCCAGGCAAATCATACCCGACCAATGAAAAACTAAATCAACTGTTTCCTGATAAACCAGTATTACTAACAAGAGTTGACGGACATGCAGCAATTGTCAATCAAAAAGCAATCGATCTTGCAGGTATAAAACCAAATCAAACCTTGGTTGGAGGAGAGATTGAAACGATAAACTCAACCAGGAACGGTGCAGAAAGTAAGCCAATACTTACCGGGGTATTAATTGATAACGCCGTTGATCTGGTAGGATCTAAAATACCTTCTTCAACAATTGATGATTATGTGAAATGGTTATCGGAAGCGCAAAAAAATTGCTTTGCTTTCGGGCTTACAACAATAACCGATTGCGGCTTAATGTATAATGATGTGCAAACAATTGATGGCTTACAAAAGGAAGGAAAACTTGACATGCGGCTCTACGTAATGCTTAGCGACGACACCGCTAACTACAAGCGCTACCTGAACGAAGGACCATATAAAACTGATAAGTTATTTGTAAAAGGAATAAAGGTGTATGCGGATGGTGCTTTGGGTAGCCGCGGCGCATGTTTACTTGAACCTTATTCCGACAGAGCCGGCTCATACGGTTTTCTCCTGAAAGAGAAGAACTACTTCGACAGCATTGCACGGGTGCTAGTGAAAAGTGATTTTCAAATGTGTACGCATGCTATTGGAGATTCAGCAAATCGTGAAGTACTAAACGTATATAACAGGGTTTTAAATGGTGCAAACGACAGAAGATGGAGAATAGAACATGCACAGGTAATCAACTGGAACGACTTTGGACTTTTCGGCAAGTCACAAATTATTCCTTCCGTACAACCAACACATGCAACAAGCGATATGTATTGGGCAGAAGAAAGATTAGGAGCAGAAAGAGTAAAAGGTGCGTATGCTTTTAAACAACTTCTAAAACAAAACGGATGGATTCCTTTGGGCACAGACTTTCCTGTAGAGGATATAAGTACATTTAAAACTTTTCTTGCAGCCGTAGTTCGTAAAGATGATAAAGGTTTTCCTGCTAATGGTTTTCAAATGGAGAATGCTTTAACAAGAGAAGAGGCAATAAAAGGCATGACAATTTGGGCAGCAAAGGCCGGATTTTTAGAGAAAGAAGTTGGCAGTATTGAGCCAGGCAAAAAAGCTGACTTCATCATTCTTGACAAAGATTTGATGAAGGTACCGGAAAGAGAAATACTTAATACTAAGGTAGTAACAACCTTTCTAGGAGGAAAGAGGGTTTACGGAAAGTAGTGTTCAATTTAAAACTTTGGACAAGGTAATCCCCGGCTCTCTAACGGCTTCCTAATATAAACCAGAGATATTTCCATACCACCGCGACTTTGCGAAGCCGGTTTTAAAGAAGAGATTGTAACATCGTAAGTAGCGCCCAAACGGAAATCACCATATTCAAGTCCGATGTAAGGAATAACGGCATCATTCATTCTTATCCAACTTCCGGCGTAAAAGCTTGTAGGTCTTTCCTGCTCGCCACCAACGCTAAATTGCATTGTGCCGCCAATTAATGTTTCGTGTTGCTTTGCTTGTGTACTGTGCAAACCGCTTAAATGTAGAACGTTGTTTTCTCCCACTGGAAAATATCCTCCTGCATGGATTGTTGTGCGGGGATTTAATAAAAAGAATGCATTTTCATTAAACGTCTGTTTTGGCCTGTTAATGTGATACATGGAAACTCCTACATAAAAGTTATTATCGAAGCTGCTGCTTCCTGTATACAACACACCAGCGTTTAAATCGAAATACCTGTTTTGTAGCGTTGTGTTACCAAAGTTTTCGGTGGTTACTCCTGTAAATCCTGAAGAAGTCAGTTGATCTTCAAATTTTAAAGAACCAACATCAATCAACATATTAGAATAGGTACCCTGGAAAGCGGCGCCAAGCTGTTGAAATCCATCTTCATCCAATCCCTTGTGAAAGGCTGTGGAAAGAGTGAAGTAATTAAATTTAACCGCACTATTAGCACTTTGATCTGAATAGCCCATTGCACCTACTCCCCATGTATCATTTTGATCTATCCTGTTCTGCATTATAGGCATATCAGCAGAAAAGCTTACTGTTTTAAATGCATTGTATATCGTAGCCCATTGGTTCCTGTAATTACCTGCAAGGCGTAAGTCGCCATCAAATTTTCCGGTAAACGCTGGGTTAAGAGTAAGAGGTGAAGCAAAGAATTGCGAAAAATGCGGATCCTGAGCTTTCAGCTTTACTAAAGAGAATAAGAGTATAAAAAGAAAAATTATGCGCATCAAAGTTTCTTAAGGGTTCAATTATAAGACAATTTAATAAAGAAAACTGTTGCAACCCCAAAAGAAATGTTACATCTGAATTTTTGTTCCGAACGCAAGGTCACCCGCATCGCCTAGGCCCGGAACGATGTAGCCTTTGGCAGTAAGTTCATCATCAATCTCTCCACACCATATTTTTACGTCAGGCTGCTCTCGCTGCACGTATTCAATACCCACGGTACACGCAATCGCCACAACAATATGAATTTGCCTGGGCGCACCTTCTTCCTTCATGTAGTGGATCGTTTTTACCAACGAAGAGCCAGTTGCAAGCATCGGGTCGGTAATAATCACGATACGATCTTCTAACTCGGGGCAGCTCATGTATTCCAAACTTATCTCGAAAGAGCCGTCAGGATTGTGTTTACGGTAAGCCGAAATAAAAGCGTTATCTGCTTTATCAAAATAGCTCAACATACCATTATGCATAGCCAAGCCTGCACGCAGAATGGTTGCAAGCACCGGTTGTTCCTTTAAGGTTTTACAAGTTGCAGTTCCAAGTGGCGTTTGTATTTCCGTTTCCTCCCAGGGCAGTTCTTTGCTAATTTCATAAGCTGCAACTTCGGCAATACGTTCAAGATTTCTTCGAAAACGCATTCTGTCGGTTTGTATCTCTGTACTTCTTAATTCACTAACCCAGTTGTTTACAAGACTGTGCTGATCGCTTAAATTAATGACCATAGATAAAGTTGCAGTTGAGGTTGGTAGATTGCGGCGTGAAAATTACAGCAAATATCCCAAGTGAAGCTACCTGAAGTAACTTTGTTTTGCAGAGCCAGCATCATTCTATTAGTTGGTACTTCAGAAGCTTCTCACTCAATTGAAATAAAATGGTTATTATTTGAATCTGAACACGACAGTGGTTCTTGTTTTGCCCCAATAATCCATCCGCTGAAATGTTCTTAATTTTTCAAGTCGTTGATCTTTTTCTAAGCTCTCTAATGCAATATGCCCTTCAACTACAGCAAACCAATCATCCCAGATGACAAAATCACCGCTTTTAAATTCGTTTGCGGTAAATGCATCAAGTAATCGTTTTCTTTTAGTGCTGTTGAACCAGTCAATGTTCAATATTTCACTTAAGTAAACAGCCTCGTAATAAAAAGTATATTTTCTATAATCCGGGAAGGTATTTGTTAGCCATTGCTTTAATTCGACCTGTGCATACTGGTCGGCTTTTAGAGAGAAATCGCGTTTCCACCTATAAGCAAATAGATGACCTGAAAAAGGGTAAAGGAACAGGATGGCAACAACCACCGCCATTAGTCTTTTTCTCCATTGCATATTATCTACAAAAGCAAACAAGTATTCAATTGCACGATAGTTAACCAACGCGAATAAAGGCATAATACTGATCATCACCCTTAATATGCCGCCGCTATTAAAAATGCCGAGCGCCCAAAAAGCAGAGTGTGCAGCAAAGTAAATAAAAAGACTTCCGTAGATGAGAAATAACTCTGCCTTTTCATTACCTGTTACCTGCCTTCGTAAAAAACGGATCATCAGAACAAACCCATACAACAATGCGAAATAAAATAGAACCATGCCTGCGCTACCTAGTATTTCAGATAAGTTTTTGAAGTAGTGTGTCCACCTGCCTTGTCCATATGCACTGCTCCATGTTGCGTAAGTCATCTTATTAAAAACCCATAAAAGATCCTTATGATAAAAATATCCGACAAGGCTATAGAAAACATGCCCAGTAGCGAGAAGGGGTAAAAATTGGTATTTAGAGTTGTAGACCAGGTATACAAACACAACACTAAGCATTAATAACCCTTCTGATCGTACAAAGGGTAAGAAAGACAATAGTACGATACCTGCAATCCACCTTTCTTGTATTAGTAAGAATAAACCTGCTATTAGCATGAATGCACACAATGGTTCTGTTAATCCACTTAAACTAAGGTGATTGAACATTGGAGTACTGGCTAACAAAATTGGGGGCACCCACGACCAGGAAAACTTTAAGGCTTTGGCAACCTTATAAGTAAAAAATAAACTTCCACAGTTCAATAGTACATTCATCACTTTAACACCTATTAACCCAAACTGTGCAAATGGAAATGCAACCAGAACATACACCGGCTTAGCCCAGTGGTCTAGAAAATGATGCTTGTAAGTCCACGCTGTTTTTGCGTATAGATAATGACTGATACTATCTCCTTCATCCCCTGTGCCTTTGCCAACAAATGCCACTATGACCATGACGATAAAATAAAATAAAACTCCGAGCTTTACTTTTTTATCAACCGTATATGGAGGTGAAAAAAATGAGCGAAACAACATTGAGTTATCTGTTGTAAGCTAAAATAGGTAATCATTTTTCAAGCAGTATATTTATATTTTGGCTAAACGACAATGTTCGAACCATAATTACGTACCAGATAAACACAACTATGACTTATCGCGCAATAGGTTTAATGAGTGGCTCTTCTTTAGATGGGCTCGATATTGCCTTTGTAGAATTTAATGAAAGCGGCGGAAGATGGAGTTACGATATAAAAGCGGCTGATTGTTTTGAGTACTCGAACGAGTGGGTGGAAAAACTTAAAAATGCAGTTACACTCTCAGCATACGATTATCAACTTTTACATGCTTCGTATGGAAAGTATATTGGAGAACAGGTAAATAAATTTATAGATGCTCAGGGTTTGCATCACCAGGTACAGCTAATTGCATCGCACGGACATACAACTTTTCATGTTCCTCATGCGGGAATGACGGGTCAATTGGGTGATGGTGCGGCAATAGCAGCAACAACTGAGATAAATGTAGTGAGTGATCTTCGCGCACTTGATGTTGCATTTGGTGGGCAGGGTGCGCCAATTGTGCCGATTGGGGAAAAACTGCTGTTGGGAGATTATTCATACTTCTTAAACGTTGGCGGCATCGCAAATATTTCATTTAACGACCCCAATGGGTATATTGCCTTCGATGTTTGTGCTGCAAACCGTGTTTTAAACATGCTTTCTCAACAAGAAGGGAAGGAATATGACGCAGGCGGAGAAATGGCGTCATCAGGAAAAATAGACGTTCAGCTTCTTACAAAGCTGAATGAGCTCGCTTATTACGAGAAGCCGTATCCAAAATCCTTACCTAATAGTTTTGGGATAGAAGAAGTTTTTCCTCTTGTAAAAAGCTTTAATCTAAGTACAAGTGATGCTCTAAGAACGTATGTTGAGCACATCGCAGTACAAATAGCCAATTCATTACAAGCTATAGGTGTAGAAAGAGCAGAAAATAAAAAGCTGTTGGTAACAGGTGGAGGAGCATTAAATACTTTTCTTATTAGCAGGTTGCAACAAATTTTACAAGGTTTAAATATTGAAGTTGTTGTTCCGGATGCGTTGCTCGTTAATTATAAAGAGGCTCTGGTAATGGCGCTGATCGGGGTATTAAGGTGGCGGGAAGAATATAATGTTTTAAGTACAGTTACAGGCGCAAGGCGAAGCAGTATTGGTGGAGCTGTATGGATTGGGCAAGAAGCGTAGCGCTTAAACAGTTACCGTCAACTGCGTTAGCTTATAAAAGGCATCTTATTATTGCGTGCATCTTGTGTGTTTAATTTAGTTGTTCTGTCAACCACATTACGTACTACTCCATCTAATTGCTTTGCAGATGACTTTATATGTTCCATGATTTGTTTGTTTACCTCATTCAATGGATTTTCTTTGTCTAAAACTTCAACCAATCCTAATATGTTGGAAAGTGGAGCCCGCACAGTATGAGATATAATAAAAGCAATCTCTTTAAAATTCTGGTTTTGTTTGTTGATCTGTTCTTCGTGGAGAAGACGCTGAGTTATGTTTTGTAAAAAACATCCAACCCCTTTAACCTGGTTTTCGCTGTCGTAAATGGGATTGAAACTTACGTTAATGTAAAAAGCCTCACCCGCGATTTTGGAATAGTCCATATCAATACTAAATTTTTCTCCTTCTAAACCTCTGTCAAATAAGCTTTTCCATAATGCCTTTTGCTCTTTTCCATGTTTCTCATTCCATACTTTGCCACCGGTTTTTATAGCATGTCCATATAAATCAGTTATTTTCTTTTCGTAAGCTTTGTTAAATGCGAGATAGTTGTAGTTTGTATCTATAGACCAGATAAGGTCTTCAGTATTGTTGATGATTGCAAAAAGATTTTGCTTGTTCCGCTTCTTGTTAATCTCTAAAAAGAGGTGAATAGCGATAAGTACAAAACATAAGAAACCGAAACTTTGAAGAGGACTTATATACTGGTTTTTTATTAAAGAAGTTGGATAGAAAGTGAAAGAGTCCGCTAAAACAAGACCTATTAACATTCCCAAAAACACTATGGAAATATGCAACTCCTTAATCTTGAGAACTCTCATAAAATAGTTTTATGTAAACTATTTATTCATTTTGCATCGACTTTAAGTACTTAAAGGTACGAAATATATTACCTTATGTATTCACTAATTTTAATATTTAATGCATTGAGCTATGCTGATGCACCTATTTTAAAAGTGGCGGCTAGTTGTAAAACCTAAACTCATCTCCATTAAACAACCCTTTGTCGCTCAATTTAATGTGGGGAATTACAAGCAAAGCCATAAAAGATAACGTCATAAATGGTGCTGAGAGACCGGAACCTAAACTTTTAGCCATAGCATCGGTTGCAGTATAAGTATCGGCAACTTTATAGCCGTCGTCTGTACTCATTAAGCCTGCAACTGGTAATCCCAGAACCAAACTTTTTTTTAATCCCTCCCCTTGCAAGGAGAGGGTCGGGGTGAGGTCAACGCAGCTTACACCACCTTTCTCTTTTATCACGAGGTTAACTGCGCTACATATACTTTCATCATCAACTCCAACAGCAATAATATTGTGGCTATCATGAGCAACTGTTGAAGCAATTGCTCCACTTCTAAAGCCAAAGTTTCTGATCCAACCTATAGAAATTGGTGCCGGCTTATACCGATTGAAAACCACAATCTTTAGAATATCTTCTTGTGTGTTTGATTCTAATAAACCATTTTCTGTTTTTAAGATTGATGAAGAAACCTGAATTCGATTTGTGATCAATTGTCCATCTAATGCTTCAATTACATTCACCGTTTCTTCACCTTTATCTCTAACAATAAAGTCAGCTGGTTTCTTTATTTCGCAATTGAAGTGATTAATGGCTGTTGCTTGTTTTGTCTTGATGTTTGATCTTCCGTTTTCTGCTACCAATTGTCCATTGATATATGTTGTATTGATTTTAAAATGAACAAGATCTTCAGCAACAATAAAATCTGCATGATCTCCTTTTCTCAATAAACCGACTTCCAACTTATAATGCACAACAGGATTAATACAAGCAGCCTGTATAACTTTAAAAACATCAATTCCTTTAGCTACTGCTCTTGCACATAGATCGTTTATATGACCTGCAACTAAACTATCCGGGTGTTTATCATCGC
>DASVST010000194.1:0-3230 GCA_036387965.1 Segetibacter sp.
CCTGCATATTCAGTCTTTGATAAAACGAAAATTTCTTCTGCTTTTGATATTGAAATAAAAGATTGGAAAAAGAGCCTGCAGCAGTGTTTTGTGGAGCTGCGCAAGTAAGACTACTTTTAGAAAAAGAATACCTCCTTGAAATTTTTTTGTCTTTTTGTTATCGGGTTCTGCATCTGTAAACCTTCAAAAGGTACTGCAGACACTGTTTATTCTATTCCTTTTAGAGCTGATGTAACAATTACAATAGACAAGCCTCTGAAGTTCACTAATAAAGAAACGATCCTAATTATTTATCCCCTACCTAATGGAAACAGCACATTGCAAACAATGGGAAAAAAGATGCAGGTGGGGGATGATTGGCATTTTGATATCCAGCAAATAAAAGCCCAAACGGGGTTTGTAAGAGCGGCACTTAATACTAATGTAGTCGTCGCTTATCTTGAGAACTCCTATAAAAGCTGGCCCTCATGGAAAACAAGGCACATCGATTATCCACAGGTAGTGGCAAAAATAATTGACACAATATTTTCAGTTATTCCAGGTAAAAAAGATGTTTATCTAAATGGACATAGTGGTGGCGGCAGCTTTATTTTCAGTTTCATTCAGTCTGTAAATAAAATACCTTCTTTCATTAAAAGGATCAGCTTCTTAGATAGTAATTATGGGTACGATTCCACTTACACTCACAAGATAGTCAGATGGCTGAAGCGTAACCCAATAGCTAAGCTTTCAGTTTTCGCTTATAATGATAGTGTGGTGGTATATAAAGGGAAGCCATTAGTTTCTCCTACGGGCGGCACATGGTATAGGAGTAAATTGATGATCTCTCATTTTTCTAAACACATGAAATTTAATATGTCAGCAACCGAGCGTTTGATATTGTTTGCATCAAAAAACAAAAAGGTGCAGTTTTTCCTTACGCCAAATCCTGAAGGTAAAATTTTGCATACTGTACAGGTTGAGAAGAACGGGTTTATTCATTCGGTTCTCTGCGGTACAAAACATGAAAACAAGGGGTATAAGTATTTTGGTGAAAGAGCGTACCAGTCGTTTATTCAGGATTAGAAGGGGGCTAATAAAAAATCCCGCTAGTGCGGGATTTTTGTTGGCTCATAAGGATTCGAACCTTAACAAACAGAATCAAAATCTGTTGTGCTACCGTTACACCATGAGCCAATCGTAAAAGATTTAGCTTCCTGTAAAAGGAGTGCAAAAATAAGGGATGAAAATGTTCGAACCAATATTTTTTTATGCTTCCATTAATGAAGAAAATGATGATTTTCTTGCAAAACCTTTTTCCTCATCTTCTTTAAGTCTTTTAATGATATTGATGGTTTCTGTAACTGAATCGCACATTGCAAATATTATAGATCCTGGTTTGGCGGTATTGTAAGCATGCATAATTGCATCATATTCATCCAGAATCCTATGAATGACAATATCAGAGTTTTTAGTCTCATTAATCCCTTCTTCTAAAAGACCTGCTATTTCTTCAGCGCCCCTGCCCCTAAGATTTTTATCTTGTCTTATAATTACCTCATCGAAGCACTTTCCGGAAATTCGCCCAAGCTCTTTAATATCATCATCTCTTCTGTCGCCAGTTCCTGTTATAATTCCCATTCTGTGAGAAGCGTCCATTTTATGCATGAAATCACACATTAAGTTTAATCCTGCAGGATTATGGGCAAAATCAACGAGGAATTGTACGTTTCTAAACTGGAATAGATTCATCCTTCCAGGTGTTTGTGCGGCTGAAGGGATAAAGGTTGTTAGAGCACACTTGATATCTTCAATTTTTATATTTCTATACAAATAAGTAGCGAGTACAGCGGGTAAAGTGTTCATTATATTGTGAACAGCCTTTCCGCCAAAGGTTAACGGAATCTCTCTTACTTTCTCTACTCGTATTTTCCACGATCCTTTTATGATGCTCACATACCCGTTTTCAAATACAGCAGCAACGCCTCCATCTTCGCAATGTTCTATAATACGCGGATTTTTTTCATCCATGCTGAATAAAGCCACATTACAATCTAATCCCTCACGCATAGCATAAACTCTGTCATCATCGGCATTTAAAATAGCATAGCCATGTGGGAATACTGTTTCAGGTACAACACGTTTTACCTGCGCCATCTGTTCAATATTATCAATACCACCTAAACCGATATGATCTTCACTCACATTGGTAACAATGGCAATATCGCAATGCCTGAAAGCAAGACCGCTTTTCAAAATTCCACCTCTTGCACATTCTAAAACGGCAAAATCAACTGTAGGATCTTTTAAAACGAATTGCGCACTTAATGGCCCGGTGCAATCACCTGTCATCATCAGCTGGTTATTGATATAAACCCCGTCTGATGTGGTGAAGCCAACTTTGTAGCCTGCCGTTTTACAAATATGTGCGGTTAAACGTGTGGTTGTCGTTTTTCCGTTTGTACCCGTAATGCCTATAATTGGTACGCGTCCATCACTTCCCTTCGGGAATAACATATCTACTACGGGTTCTGCAACGTTTCGTGGCAAACCTGCTGTAGGTTCAATATGCATACGGAATCCCGGGGCTGCATTCACTTCGAGTACAGCGCCGCCATTATGCTTGATGGGCTCTTTTAAATCTGGCGCCATGATGTCAATACCACATATATCGAGACCAATTATTTTAGAAATCCTTTCGGCCATAAACATGTTATCCGGGTGAACTTCATCAGTTACATCAGTACTTGTTCCTCCAGTACTTAGGTTTGCTGTAGGCTTTAATAAAACCAATTCTCCCTTCGGCGGTACGCTTTCTAACGTGTAATTAAGATCGTTAAGAAGCTTATGAGTATAATGATCAATTTTAATTGTTGTTAATACCTTTTCGTGACCAAACCCGCGACGTGGATCACTATTCACTTCATCAACTAATTGCTGAATAGTTTGAACCCCATCTCCAACAACACTTGCAGGCGTACGAAGCGCTGCACACACAAACTTGTGATTTATAACTAAAACCCTGAAATCGTAGCCCGTTATAAATTTTTCGCAAATAACATTTCTGCCATAAACCTGTGCAGATTCTAATGCCTGAACTGCCTGTTCCCAGTTTAGAATATTTGTTGTAGCACCTTTACCATGATTTCCATCTATTGGCTTCAAAACTATTGGGTATCCAACATAATCAATAGCGTCCTGAAGACCTTCAATACTTTTGATAATTGTTCCTTTTGGTACCGGTATTTCAG
>DASVST010000195.1:0-11588 GCA_036387965.1 Segetibacter sp.
CTATCAAAGACTTGTCGGAGGCAGCATACGAGGAGTTATTTGATCTCATAAAAAGTATTTCGTATCCTGGAAATAAAACAAGGCACCTTATTGGAATGGCAAAGATGCTGATGGAAAAATTCAAGGGAAAAATACCTTTAACAGTAGAAGAACTGGTAGAATTACCGGGCGTAGGAAGAAAAACGGCTAATGTTATTACTTCAATAGTTGATAACCAGCCAAACCTTGCTGTAGATACGCATGTGTTCAGGGTTTCGGCAAGAATAGGCTTAACTACCAACGCTAAAAATCCGTTAGAAACAGAAAGACAACTTGTAAAACATATTCCGACAGAATACGTTAATAAATCGCATCACTGGTTAATCCTGCATGGGCGCTACATCTGCCAGGCACGAAGACCAAAATGTGAGGAATGCGCTTTAAAGCCAGCATGCAAATATTATAACAGGTGTATGAAGGAACAAATCCCGCAAATACTTTAATTTTATTTTAGATCCAATAATCTATGAAATTATTCTGTTTTAGAATACTGCTTTTATTCATCACCACTATTTTGGCTGCAAACGTCTCGTCATTTAGCCAATATTATTATTATAATAATAAATTTTATGATAGCGATGTAATCTGGGAATTCGGCGGATCATTTGGCGGTATGTATAGTTTGACAGATGTCGGTAAAAAACAATACAATGCCTTTTTGCCGGGAAGGCTTGATTATAAAACGACTAAAGCAAACGGAGGTATTTATGCAGGTGTTTTATATCAAAACCTAATAGGGGCACGAATCGAGATTACATATGGTTCAGTTTCCGGAGCTGACAGCACAGGAAGCCCGGACAGGAAAGTTAGAAATTTGAGTTACCGAAGCGATATAAGAGAAGTTGCTTTTATAGGTGAAGTTCACCCGCTTACTCTTACCAATTGGGAACACCTCCCCGCAATATCGCCTTATCTTGTTGGAGGTATTGGCTGGTTCTCATTTAATCCACAAGCAAATTATAAAGGAAGGTGGGTTAATCTTCAGCCTTTAAATACTGCAGGGCAAGGTTTTGAAGAATATCCTGAAAGTAAGCCGTACAGATTAGCAGCAATTTGTTTGCCCTTTGGCGTTGGCTTTAAGTACGATTTATCTCCGCTGTTTGCTGCACGTTTTGAGATCATAGAAAGATATACATTTACAGATTATCTTGATGATGCAAGTGCCCCATATATAGATCCTGAAGTATTTTATACATATTTTGCCCCTGAAAAAGCAGCTTTAGCTGAAGCACTGGCAAACAGATCAAATAGAAGTTTGAAAGGAATAGTTAGAGGAGGTATGCAGACAAAAGATAAATATCTTACTATCAACCTCAAATTAGCTATGATGCTTGGCAGAGAAAAAATTAAATAAAGCAACCAAGTGAACCCATAACAAGTCTTAAAGCTTAACATGAAAACCTTTTACTTACGAATTGTATTACTGCTGATTACCTTACCGGCAGGTATTAATTCAACCTTCTGCCAATATTTTTTTTATAATGATAGATTCTATGATAAGGATCTTCTTTGGGAAGCAGGGGCATCGTTGGGATTGATGAATAGCTTAACTGATGTAGGCCAAATAAAAAGCAGCAGTTCCTTTCCGTTGTTCCAGGCAGATTTTAGATCGTCTAAGCTAAATGGAAGTATTTATTGGGGTGCATTATATAAAAATACAATTGGCGCAAGGTTAGAGTTAACAGTAGGTTCTGTTTCGGCTGATGATAAAAAAGGCACAGTCAGCCGTCAATTAAGAAACTTTAGTTACCAGAGTTCTATCAAAGAAATTGCTTTGATTGGAGAGCTTCATCTTTTAACAATAATAAACGGAGAAAGCTTATATAAGCTATCACCCTACTTACAGGGAGGGCTCGGAATGTTTGCTTTCAATCCTAAAACAAAATACAATGATGAACTTGTAGAACTGCAGCCGCTCAATACCGAAGGACAGAGCTTCACTGAATACCCTGGAAGAACACCTTACAAGTTATCGGCTTTGTGCATGCCTTTTGGAATTGGATTAAAATACGAGGTATCTGCTCTAATTACTGGGCGGTTTGAAATACTCGGTCGTTATGCTTTCACAGATTACTTAGACGATGCGAGTAAGGGCTTTATTGACGAGTCTTTATACGATAAATACTTTACTCCGGAAAAAGCAGCTATTGCGAAAGCCTTATCTCACAGATATAAAGAAGTAGATCCGACAGCTAATTTGACGGGAATATCCCGGGGCGGTGTGGGAACAAAGGATAAATACATGAGTATAAACTTGAAAATAGCTTATACCATAGGCAGGGAACGGATCAGGTAAGTTCCTCGAATATTCTTTCGGCTCTCATATTAAATAAATCTTACAGACTTTTGCCGTAGATTTTTGTCTATGGATCTTGTAAGAACATATAAAAGCTTCGTAAACAGCTACTACTTAAATGAAAGTTTTCGCATAACAGCAGGTGTATTAATACCTGCTTTTCTAATGCTTTACCTTGATATGCTTCAATCCGGAGTTATCATTTCTCTTGGAGCTTTATTTGTAAGCCTTACTGATCATCCCGGCCCGATACATCATCGTAGAAACGGCATGTTAGTTTGTATTGCTGTTATCTTTTTTGTTTCCCTCATCTCCGGGCTAGTAAATACATCACCTCTGTTATTCGGGCTTCTAATACTGGTTTTTTGTTTTGTTTTCTCGATGATTGGCGTTTATGGCACTAGAGCAGGAGCTGTTGGCATCGCAGCTTTAGTACTATTGGTTTTAGATATCGGGCAGCAAAGGCAAGGATGGGAAGTTGTAAAATATGCCTTGCTCATTTCATCTGGTGGCTTATGGTACATGTGTTTTAGTATGTTGCTGTATAACTTCAGGCCGTATCGATTGATACAGCAAGCCCTTGGTGAATGGATACAAAGTATAGCTGAGTTTTTACAACTGAGATCTGAATTTTATAAAAAACAGGTTGATTATAGTTCTACATCAATGCGCCTTTTACAGCAGCAGGCCACGGTACAGCAAAGGCAAGACGTGGTGAATGGGTTAATTTTTAAAACGCGGAGTGTAGTAAAGGAAACAACAAAAAGAGGTAGAATACTTGTAATGATGTACCTGGATGCATCAGAAATGTTTGAAAAAATAATGACATCGTACCAGAGCTATTCTACACTACACGATTACTTTGATGAAACTGATATACTCGAACGAACCAGGCTATTACTTATAAGATTATCGGCAGAGTTACATGAGCTTGGTATTGCTATTAAAAGTGGAACAGCATCAGGTATAAATTCAACATTGTTAAGTGAGGTGGATGATACAAAAAAGATGTTTAGAGAGTTGCGGGAAACGTACTTAAAGCCGGATAACATCAATGGTTTTATAAGCCTTAAGAGAATACTTGATAGCATTCAAGATCTCACTGATCGCTTACAAACCTTGCACAAATACACTGCATACGATGGTTCAGTAAGAAAAAGAAAAAGGCATGAGGTTGATTATAATACATTCATAACAAGCGAACCAATAAGACTGCAATTACTCCTTGATAATCTTAGCATAAAGTCAGACATTTTCAGGCATTCTATAAGGTTAAGTATAGCAGTTATAGTAGGATATATTGTGTCATTATTTTTTACTTTAGGACATGGTTACTGGATACTTCTGACCATTATTGTTATTTTGAAGCCTGCATATAGCTTATCAAAAAAGAGAAATACCGACAGGCTTTTCGGAACAATAATAGGTGTGCTGGTTGGTTTTGTTGTACTGCTTGCCGTTCATAATACTGTTTCGCTATTGATCATCATGATCCTTTTTATGATCGGTTATTTTAGCACTATGCGAACCAATTATTTTCTGAGTGTATTACTTATGACCCCTTACGTTGTGCTGTTTTTTCACATGCTATACCCGGGAGAACTTTCTTCAATACTTAAAGATCGTGTTATAGATACAGCTATTGGTTCAGCTATTGCGTTTACTTCTATACTATTCGTTCTGCCCTCGTGGGAAAGACAAAAGATAACTCCTCTGATGATTAAAATGCTGGAAGAAGGCTTGAAATATTTTACCACAACAGCAGATGGATTTACACAGGACAAACATACTACAACCCATAACATACATTTAGCCAGAAAAGAAGCTTTAGTAGCATTAGCCAATTTATCTGATGCTTTTAATAGAATGCTTTCTGAGCCAAAGAGCCAACAAAAAGGTATAGAAGATATACACCGGTATGTAGTGCTCAATCATATGTTTACTTCGTATGTTGCAAGCTTATCTGGTTATTTAAAACTTGATCTTAAATGCCGTTCTATAGAAGAACTTCAAAAAGTAATTGAAGGAATTAAACAGAATCTCTTGAAGGCGATCAACATCTTAAACAAAAAAACTGCTGACCTTAATACTGACAGTTACAAAGAGTCATTAAACCAATTGAATGAACAAGCTGATACTTTATTGGACAAACGAAAATTGGAGTTAGAACAAGGGCAATTAGAAACACCGACAATACAGCTTTTGTATGACCTTAGATCTGTTACTGATCAGTTTAATCGTATTTATAGAGTATCTAAAGACCTTAATAAGGTAAGTACCGCTACTAGCTTACACCTTTAATTATGAGACTAAGAACAGCCATAAGCGAAAGTTGAAGTGTGCGACGCAACGATGATCACCAGAAAACAAATGCTGGTAACAAAAATTATTTTAGCATCCGTGTTATCTCCTCAACCAGTTCGCCTTTAGTAATGGGAACGCCCATTATTTTGTTATACCCTTTTGCATCAACTAAATATTTGTCGCGGATGATTTTTATGAGTTGACCATTATTGATTTCAGGAATAAGCACCTGGTCGTATCTCTTAATAATGTCGCCGAGGTTTCTGGGAAGCGGTCTTACATATCTTAAATGAGCATGTGCTACTTTCTTCCCTTCGGCTTGCAACTCATGTACTGCGCTTTTAATTGCACCATAGGTACTTCCCCATCCTAACACTAATAGTTTTCCTTTTTCCGGGCCGCTGTCAAGTGTTTGCTCAGGTATATAATCTGCAATCTTGTCTACTTTTTCTTCCCTTATTTTTACCATCAGCTGGTGATTATCGGGATCGTAGCTAACATTACCTGTGATATTCTGTTTTTCAATTCCACCTATGCGATGCTCTAAACCTGCAGTGCCGGGAACAGCCCAGGGGCGAACAAGTTTTTCATCTCTTAAATAAGGTTGAAATTTTTCTTCGTCATGTGCTAATTCAGTTTTGAATTTTACTTCAATCGGCGGCAAATCTTCGCTCTTAGGAAACTTCCATGGCTCAGCACCGTTTGCTATAAAGCCATCGCTTAAAAATATAACAGGCGTCATGTGCTGAATCGAAATTCTTATAGCTTCATACACTGCACTAAAACAATCACTTGGAGTAGATGCAGAAATAACCGGCATCGGGCACTCACCATTTCTACCATAATAAGCCTGTAGCAAATCGCTTTGCTCAGTTTTAGTAGGCAACCCGGTTGATGGTCCGCCGCGCTGAACATTTATGATAAGCAGAGGAATCTCAAGCATCACTGCAAGACCCATCGCTTCCGTTTTAAGAGCCATGCCGGGACCCGAAGTTGTTGTCACACCAAACAATCCGCCATAGCTTGCGCCAATAGCTGAAGTAATTGCTGCAATCTCATCTTCTGCCTGGAAAGTTTTTACATTAAAAGCTTTATGGCGACTTAGTTCGTGTAAAATATCGGAAGCGGGTGTAATAGGATAAGAACCTAAAAACAACTGAAGACCACTCTTTTTTGCAGCAGCAATTAATCCGTACGATAAAGCCTGGTTGCCCATAATGCTCCGGTAAGTTCCGGGAGTCATCTTCGCTTTTTCTACTTTAAACCTTGTAGTAAAAGTTTCTGTAGTGTCGGCATAGTTGTAACCGGCTTGCAGTGCTTTTATATTGCTTTGTAGAATAACATCTTTCTTTCCAAACTTCTCAACAAGAAAACTTACGGTGTTTTCCATACTGCGGTTATACATCCAATAGAGAAAACCTAGCACGAACATATTCTTCGCTCTGTCTTTCTCTTTTACTCCTAACTCATATTCCTTAAGTGCTTCACGGGTAAGTTTTGTTACATCAATTTTTATAACCTCGTAATTTGTTAAACTATCATCTTCAAGTGGATTTAGACCTTCGGGGTAGTTAGCGAGGCGCAAATTTTTAGCATCGAAACCATCAGTGTTCGCAATTATTTTTCCACCTTTTTTGAGGCTTTTTAAATTGGCTTTTAGAGCAGCAGCATTCATTGCAACCAACACATCACAATCATCCCCTGGTGTATAAATTCTGTTGCTGCTAAAATGTAATTGGTAACCACTCAC
Source organism: Segetibacter sp. (assembly GCA_036387965.1). Classification (GTDB taxonomy): domain Bacteria; phylum Bacteroidota; class Bacteroidia; order Chitinophagales; family Chitinophagaceae; genus Segetibacter. The sequence continues at coordinate 6,390 of DASVST010000195.1, forward strand.
CCCAGGCAATGTGCCCTGTGGTGCCCTTATTTCTGCCGGGAAATCGGGAAAGGTAGCTAAGTCAATACCCAACATTGCAGTGCTGTTTGTAAACTGGCTACCGGTTAGCTGCATACCATCACCGCTATCTCCCGCAAATTTTATAACTACGTCTTGTAAAACTTCTTCAGTCGTATTCATTTGTATAATTGTCTGTCAAAATAAACCTTTTGCGAAGGTAGTGCAAGTGAATGGCGGTTTATTGCGAGATTCAGAAAATCGTCTCTTTATATCACTACTTTATCGTATTTTAAACAACTTGAAAGAAGTAACCAATTAACAACATTTATTTTTTTCTTTATTTATATTTGTAACTAAATTCAAACAAAAAAGGAGTTTTATATGAACATATTAAAATCGGGAAACCCTACATTAACGCAAAAGATTTTCAACACAACGCTTTCAGACCAACAGCAAGGTGTTATGACAGCTCGTGGAGCTATCAATAAATTTGGATTTCTTTTCCTGATGGTTATTGCAGGTGCTGCTTATACCTGGCATTTATTTTACCAGGGAAAATCAGTGATGCCTTTTATACTTACCGGGGCAATCGGCGGATTAATCGTCGCTTTAGTTATTTCTTTTAAAAGAAGCTGGGCTCCATTTCTTGCACCGCTTTATGGTTTGTTAGAAGGTTTATTTATTGGTGCGCTTTCAGCAATCATCAATGATGCTTTTAAAGAAAGTTATCCTGGTATTGTAATGCAGGCTGTTGGCTTAACAATGGGTGTTGCAATCTCAATGTTTCTTCTTTATAACTTCAGGATTATACAAGCAACTCAAAAGTTCAAGTCAATAATTTTTACTGCAACGTTAGGTATCGGTATTTTTTACCTGGCAACAATGGTACTTCGTATGTTTGGAGTAGAGATGGGCTTTATGAACTTCGGCGATAACAGCTGGCTCGGAATAGGCATAAGCCTTTTCGTGGTTGCGATCGCAGCACTTAACTTAATCATGGATTTTGATATGATTGAGCAGGGAGCTGAAATGGGCGCACCAAAATACATGGAATGGTATTGCGCATTCGGTTTGATGGTGACAATCGTTTGGTTATATATCGAAATGCTTAAATTATTAAGCAGGTTAGGAAGCAGAGATTAATTTTCTTAAAAATAAGTTGAAAGCCGGAGTCGTTTAGATTCCGACTTTTTTATTTGTTACCAGCAGTTGCCTTTCATGGCGTCATCGTTGTGTCACTCACTTCAGGTTCCTTGCACAACTCAACAACATCAATACCCATCTCCATCCAGCATATTACCCAAACCACCTAAAATACTTCCTTCCTCTTTGCGGTTTGTAGTGCCGTAACTAAGTACCCTGCTTGCAAGACGACTTATTGGGAGCGTCTGTATCCAAACCTTTCCTGGTCCTCTTAAAGTTGCAAAGAACAAACCTTCGCCCCCAAAGATTGTATTTCTAATTCCGCCCACAAATTGAATGTCGTAATCAACAGTTTGAGTTAGGGCAACAAGGCAGCCCGTGTCAATTTTTATCATTTCCCCCGGAAATAGCTCCCGCTCAAAAACATGCCCACCTGCATGAACAAATGCCATTCCATCACCTTGTAATTTCTCCATTATAAAACCTTCTCCACCAAAAATACCGGTACCAAGCCTGCGTTGAAAATCTATACCTACACTCACCCCTTTGGCTGCACACAAAAAAGCATCTTTCTGGCAGATAACTTTTCCTCCTAATAAAGACAAATCAAGCGGAATTATTTTCCCAGGGTAAGGTGATGCAAAACTTACTCGTTTTTTACCATGAACAGTATTCGTAAACGCAGTCATAAACAGGCTTTCGCCTACTAGTAATCGCTTACCTGCTCCCATTAACTTTCCTAAAAAGCCTCCTCCCTGTTGCTGGCTTCCATCACCAAATATTGTTTGCATTTGTATACCGTCATCCATCATCATAAAGCTGCCGCTTTCGGCAATTGCTGTTTCATTAGGGTCAAGTTCTATTTCAACATACTGCATTTCCTCTCCATGTATCTTGAAGTCTATATCGTGATTTGTTCTCATCTAATTATTTGTTTAGCGATACAAAATAAATTAATAATGTTTGAATCTGCAATCGCAAATCTGCAACAAAAAAACCTCCTGAAAATTCAGGAGGCCTTGCAGTTGGTATTGGGTTGCATTAAACTATGAAAGACGCTTATCAATTTCGGAACATAAACCTGAGAATATTTCATCTACTGTACCCTCGCCATTCAGGTAAACCACTTTGTCAAATTTCTTATAATAATCAGCTACTGCCGAGGTTTTTTTATGATACTCAATGATTCTTGCTCTTATCACTTCTTCATTATTGTCATCACTCCTTCCACTTGTAAGACCACGATTAACTAAACGCTTTACAAGCTCTTCTTCACTTACCTGCATGGCGAGTACAACACCAATTTCTGTCTTTTTTAGCTTTAGCAATTTATCCAAAGCTTCTGACTGCGCTTCTGTTCTCGGGAAACCGTCAAATAAAAATCCTTGTGCCTCAGGGTTAGCATCTAAAGCAGTACTGATCATCCCGATTACTACTTCATCCGGTACCAACTGTCCTTTATCCATAAAGTTCTTCGCTTCTAAGCCAAGTGGTGTTTGGGTAGATATCTCTGTACGGAGTAAATCACCTGTTGATAGATGTTTTAATCCATACTTCGAAATCAGCTTTTCGCTTTGCGTACCTTTGCCACTGCCCGGCGGTCCGAACAAAATGATGTTGAACATGTTTGCTTACTAACCTTGTGTGAGGGACAAATATAAGGGATGGTGTTTGATTTCTTTTAACAAGTGATACTTATATCTAAATTAAAAACATTATGTGTGTTGTTAAAAGATGAAACTAAAGAACCCCGCTCTCTTTCTATTCGTAAGTTTGTAAACATTCTTTCATTATGAAATATTTGCTTTCCGGATTGGTTATTATTCTAAGCTGCTTAGGATGCTACAGTCAACCGTCTTCAAAAAAAAATACTATGGAAACTTCAAATAAAAACTCACCTGTTTATTCAAATACAGATACTTCAAAAGTTATTATGGATGACAGGGAATGGCAAAAAATATTGTCACCAGATGTTTATAACATAGCCCGCCAAAAAGGTACAGAACGACCTTTTACAAGTAAGTATAACGACTTTAAAGAAGCTGGCACTTTTTATTGTGCGGCTTGTGGCAATCCCTTGTTCAAGAGTGATGCAAAATTTGAAAGCGGCTGCGGATGGCCTAGCTTTTATGAGCCGATAAGCAAAGCTTCAATTATCTATACAACCGATAATACACATGGCATGAGACGTACTGAAACCCAATGCGGAAGATGCAAAGCTCATTTAGGTCACGTGTTTGATGATGGGCCACCACCTACAGGATTACGTTATTGCATTAATGGTGTAGTGCTCGATTTTGAAAAAGCAAAAGAAGCAGAAAAGAAGTATAAAACTGATCAGAAGAAAGGATAGTATTAAGAACACACGTCATCCTACGTGCTTTATCATTTAAAAAGCGTCATGCTGAACTTGTTTCAGTATCTCCTGGCAAAACTTCAATCCGTAATACAACAGGTCATAATTGAGTTTTCATGCACACCAAGAGATCCTGAACTAAATTCAGGATGACGATGAGGAGGTGAGTTGCATCCTCTTATATTTATTCCTAAAGTAAACACCTGATAAAACCGTAAGTATAACCCCTGCAACAGAAAGCACCATAACACTGTTAGAAAAGAAGGTGACCCAGTTTAGTTTTACTTTAAAAATTTCTTTGCTCAACATTACACTTACACTCCCAAGATAACCGAAAGAGTCGGCTACATAAATAAGAAAGCCAACGTTACCTGTATACCTGAATGTTGCAATTAGTCTTTCAAAAAAAACTGAATTAAAAGGTATATACACCATGTATAAACCTAATCCAACTGTTGTCATCCAAATGATGGGAGATAACTGATGCTGTGAAAACAACCACGTACAAATACCCGCTGTTAAAAAGCCAAGAGCAATAAAAACATGACTAAGCATGAGGGCTTTGAAATTGTTTCGGATAACAACCATGCTACCAATCAACACCAATATTATTAAGGTGATTGGTGTTTCTGTTTTTGAAAAGATTGCAGGTTGATTAAAGTAGCCCATCTCCTTCCACATATCTGCACTAAAGTTGTCGCGTATATCCCTGAAGATTGTTGCGAAGCAATATATTATAACAGAGAATACAATGCCCGGTAAAAACAAGCGAATGAATTCTTTTCTCCTTTCTGCAGGCATTGGTTTTCTATCCATCCTCGCCTCAATATCAGCTTCATCAGGCGGTGGAATTTTCTCCATCAAAAAAACAAACAGTAACAAGGGAAGCGCAAATATCAACCCCGTAAAAAACGGCACCCAAGAATCTGACATATTAAATTGGAGGATCAGCCACCCGCCAACTGTTTTTACAAAGCCTGAAGCAAAAATGAAGCTAACAGCTAAAGCAGCGCCTATAAAATCTGTACTTCTCCTCCCTTCAATATAAGAGAAAACAACACCCCAAAGCATACCAAGCGGGAAGCCATTTATGAAAAGAAAAATGATGTTATACGGAGCTGGCACTATAGCAAATAACAGCCACGCAAGCCACGCAATAGAAATAAGTAACAAGATTATTTGACCTCTGCCGACTCTTTTCAATTCCGCAATAAAACGAATGCCGTAAAACTTTGCGCTTAAGTATCCTAGCATCTGGCTTATTACCAGCGCAGTTTTATAGCTTAATCCCGCGAATGTTAGTCCATCGAAAGTGCATACCGTAAACGACTTACGAAAACCAAAGATCATCGTGTAGGTGAGAAAGGCAGCGATGGCTGCATATATTGCAACCTTAGCAGGCTTGTTTTTGATTGTATTCAAAGGTGAGTTATACATCAGGGTAAATCTAACTACTATTTTACACTTTTTGCTACATGCTACTTAACTCCTAAATTGAGTCTCTTAAATTTAGTGCAATGAAAAAACTTTACATGGTTGCTACAATGTTGCTGCTTGCAACATCTGCATTTTCGCAATTTAATATTCTTGATCAATTTAAAAATATGAAGCCCCGCAATATTGGTCCTGCGGGCATGAGCGGACGTGTAACAGCAATTGATGTTGTTGTCAGTAATCCTGATGTTTGGTACATTGGTGCA
>DASVST010000196.1:0-21195 GCA_036387965.1 Segetibacter sp.
GACCTTACATAACCAGTCTTAATCCGTTTATCAATAACAACGACTCATTATATATAACTTTTGGCAACCCTGATCTTGGTCCGCAGGTATTGCATGCAGTGTCTATACAAAACAGATTTGTGAAGGGTAAGCTGTTTGCAGCGATAACACTGAATGCCAGTTATACAAACAACATGATCGTTCAGTATGCATCGTTTAATAATGCTACGGGTGTTACGAGTATTACAAGTGCCAACATTGGGAAAGACTTTCAAACTAACCTTGGGTTTAATTTAAATACACCGCTAAATGATAAACTAAATGTTGGCTTCAGCACAACACTCCGTTATAATGATATTGAAAATAAAGCGAACCTGTTACAACAAAGAAAGGGACTTACGGGTGCAGCATTCGGAAATTTCTTTTATAAGGTAGTTGGCAAGTTTACCATAAGCGGCAGTGGAGGAGTTATGCGCAGCCCTTACACTTTAGTGAACACACCTCTATCACAATATTTTTACCAGGTAAATTTTGGATATAAATTTCTGAACGAGAAATTAGCAGTTACTATGAACGTGAACAATTTTCATGACAAGTATATGAACTTTAAAAGTGTAACAGAAGATCCGAACTTCAGGATTGTTTCAACAAGCATTAATCCTTATCGTGTTATTTATTTTGGAGTTACTTACAACTTTGGCAAGCTTAAAGAAAATGTGTCAAAGAAGAAAGGTGTAACAAATGATGACCTCGTTCAATAGGTTCTGGTTCTGTATAATTTAAGTATTAATCAATTAAGTTGAGAAAAGGGTTATCAATAAATAGTTGGACGATTGTAATTATCTCGGGATTAATATACAGCACACTGCACTTTGTGGTATTGAACCTCCTGAATCCTAAAGGGAATGAGTGGACATTAACTCAGCTGCTACTTTCATTCGGTACATTAGCAATTAGCATTATAACTCTTTACCTCTCCTTTAATTGTTCAATTTTTTTATTTAGGAACTGGTCTCGGGGGCGCATCTATATGATGATGCTTTTGATTTCAATTCCACTGTTTTCAATAACCTATCTTTTTTATTGGTCTATACTCATACGGAAATTAATGTACGGGCTCGGAACACCTTCTAACTGGTATCCTGGTCAATTATTTGCAATAACTACAAGCTTACATTTGGTAGTAGCTATCATAACTATTTCTTCTCTTTATAATGATCATGTACATAGCGTAGAGTTACAGCTCTCTAAAGCCCGAAGCGTAGCTGTAGAAACACAGTTAAAGAACTTACAACAACAGGTTGATCCTCATTTTCTATTTAATAGCCTGAACATACTTAGAGCTTTGATACAAGTAGATAAGGAGAGGTCATTACTATTTACTCAAAAACTTTCTGAAGTTTACAGGTTCTTTTTAAAAACACAGAAAGAAGTGGTAATCTCTTTAGAAGATGAACTTGCTTTTGTCGAAGATTATTTTTACCTGGTAAACTGCCGGTTTGGAAACGCTTTTAAATTGAAAATAGAAGGTGCAAATGGCGTAACAGGTGGTGAACTTTATATTATTCCAGGCACACTACAGTTGCTAGTAGAAAATGCGATAAAACATAATACTGCAAGCGAGGAAAAGCCTCTTACAGTATGTATCAATATAGAAGAGGATAAAGTCTTTGTTATCAACCCTGTGGTAAAAAAAGAAAACCATTCTTCAGGATATGGTTTAAACAATCTTGTTGAACGCTATCAATTACTCAAGAATGAAAAAATAAATTATACTGAAGAAGAAGGGATGTTTGCAGTGTGTATACCACTTATTAAAAACTTACTGCACTAATGAAAATTCTCATTGTAGAAGATGAAACTATAGCAGCGCATCAGCTTGAGCGGTTTGTAAAAAGCTATAATGATACTATTGAAGTTGTGCAAATTTTGAATAGTTGTAATGGATTGAAAAGATGGCTTGAGCAAAAAGAAGAAGCGGATCTGATCTTCTGCGATATCGAGTTGAATGATGGGAATGTCTTAAATACTTTGAAAAACATTGATTTGAACTATGCTATTATTTTTACCACGGCTTATGATAATTTTTGGGACAAGGCATTAAAGCTAAACGGAATAGACTACTTGCTGAAGCCTTTAACCAAAGAAAAAATACACGCTGCCTTAGATAAAGCGGAGTCCATTAAAAAGGTGTTCACAAGAGATAAAACAATTATATCTACATTGGCTTCAATGTTAAGTCAGCCAAGTAAGTTTTACAAAAAGCGTTTCCCGGTCAAATTAAATAATGAAGTGTTTGTGCTAAGTGCTGAGTCAATAATGTTGTTCAGAATAGTTGAAGGAGTGATTTTTGCCATTACTGAAAAAGACAAAAAGTATCCATTAGTAGAGGAAACACTTAATGACCTTGAACTAAAACTCAATCCTGAAAACTTTTTTCGTGTAAACCGTTCAGAGATAATCAATGCTGAATATATTAGCTCAATTCGCATACAGGACGGAAAGGACTATATGATTCATATAAAAGGAAGTGAACAAAAGCTATCGGTAAGTAACAGCAGGGTTGCTGCTTTAAAAGACTGGTTGGATGATCCTTCAATCAATCTACGATATAAAGCATGATTTCTTTGTGTGTTGCTTTCCTGAATGACTGTTTAGATGACTTGGGTAATAACTCAAAAGCAACTTAAACATTTAAGAAAATTAGCAGTTTTTTTAAACGTGGGTGCAAATAAAAGCGGGATGAAGATTGTCTTCATCCCGTTTGAAATCACGGTTTATTATAGTTCTATTGGTATATTATTCTGTTTATTCTGACTCTTCTTTTGATAAAGTTTCAGGATCGGGCATACTGCCATCTCCTGAGTCGCTATCTTCAGCAGTATTAGCATTGCTTGTAGCATTTTCATTTCCGGCGTTTTCAGTGGAACCGCTTCCTACATTGGTAGTAGTGTTTTGCTCGTTTCTATCGGTAGATATTCGGCGGGTAATGTCGTTACCCAGGTTAGCTCCACCTTGTTCAAGACCATGACTTCCTATATCTGATGTATCGCGTGGCATAAATTAAATTTTAAGTGTAAAGAAATAAGAGCTTAAAAAACTATGCCATCAAACCGCTTATATTTACAGCGATGTATTTGCCAGTCTTGCATTAGCGTAGGCAATGATGATCATAGGTTTGCCGATGAAGTGATAGCGACCCTTCGGCTTTACTCAGGATAAACTTCACGATGATACTATGAAAAACGGGAGCTGGTATAACATGGATAATTCTACTACATGAATTGGGAAAACATATTTTCAACACAAAGAATTGGACAAGTTAAAGTAGCTGATGGTCCACGTTCTGGCTTTCAGCGTGATTTTGATAAATTGATCTTTTCATCTCCATTCAGAAGGTTACAGAACAAGACGCAAGTATTTCCGTTGCCGGGAAGTACGTTTGTACACAACCGCCTCACTCATTCGCTTGAAGTGGCAAGTGTTGGACGTTCGTTGGGCAGCATGATCGGTGAAAAAATCAGCAAAGAGATAAATGACAAGGAAAGTGACAGTTATGAGTTTTATAAATACGAACTGGCAAATGTTGTTGCTGCCGCCTGTCTTGCACACGATATTGGTAACCCCGCATTTGGTCACTCAGGTGAAAAAGCTATATCTGCTTATTTTATAAATAATGCTGATGCAAAGATAGATGGCAAGCATCTAAGAGACTATTTTGATGACAGGCAGTGGGCAGATATTTCAAACTTTGAAGGCAATGCGAATGCAATAAGAATTCTTAGTCACACATTTAAAGGGCGGCTAACAGGTGGACTTGGTTTAACCTATACAACCATTGCTTCAATCTTAAAATATCCCTGTGAAGCGAAGGGTATTGATAAAAAATTTAAGCACCGGAAAAAGTATGGCTTCTTTCAATCAGAAAAAGATGCTGTTGCTGAAATAGCTGAAAAGCTTGGAATGCCTAAAGAAGAGGGGGATGTGATTTCCTTTAAACGTCATCCATTTGTTTACCTCGTTGAGGCTGCTGATGATATTTGTTATAGGATAATTGATATGGAAGATGCACACAGGTTGGGGCTGTTATCTCACGAGGTGGTTGCGGGCTCTTTCCTACATATTATCAAGTGCATCAACTGGCCTGGTGAAAGTGAAGTCAAGGCCTTAGCGACATACAACAAGATTGGTGACTCGAATGAAAAAATAAGTTACCTGCGGGCAAAGGTTATTAATATCCTTATACAAAGTTGTGTTGAAGCTTTCTGGCAAAACAGGAATGAAATCTTAGAAGGATCATTTAATGATACCTTACTTGATTTGGTTGGTACTGAGTGTGGCGCATTTGATGAAGTAATGCGCATATCCAGTGAAAAGATTTATAATCATGAAACGGTACTAGAAATTGAAATTGCAGGATATAATGTAATGTCGGAGCTGCTGAGTTTGTTTATACCTGCTTTGCTAAAACAAAAACCTGATCACATGGATGAAAAGGTTCTGAAGTTATTCCCGGTACAGTTCAGGGAGTTTGAAACAACTGATTCAGCTTATGAGAAAGTTCTAAATGCCTTTGATTTAATATCGGGAATGACTGATTTATATGCCACAGAAATGTATAAAAAATTAAAGGGAATAGATACTCCGCGACATGCTTAGCTTATGAACTTAAAGGTATTTGTGTTAGAGTTCAGCATAATGTGTCTGCTTTGTTGATTGACCGAACTTAAGAACTGCTTGCCCTTAAATTGCCTAACGGATTAGGGCTTGGCGAAGTACGGGTATTTGAAAAGTCGTCTGCCCGCAACCGATGCTGATAATGATTGAAAGTTGAAGATAACAACAAAAGCTAAATTACTTAGGTCAAGCTGGAGATGAAGATAATAGATGCACATAGCCGAAGGTTACAACTTCTTGCCCGTATTTTGCCAAACCCCTTGTTAGCTGCATACCCTTCTTCGGCTGTGTCCATTAAGCCAGTGTCCAACAATAGTACTGACTGCAACCGTAGGAGAAAGACTCACTCTTTTGCAAGTTGGCTTTGTGTACTGCCTTGGGGCTTGCAAATGTGAGTGTTTTTGTATGTCGGCTATGGCTTCACCGTGTAACACCTGCTAGTATTCAGTTAGAAACCCTATTTGTTCTTTCTGTGCCCCCATCCACCCATACAGCTTCATAATATTTAAGAGATGAAGAGTAGTGAGGGAACTTTAATCTATAACTTTTTCCTTCTACGATAAAAGTATTATCGTTCATATAAGTCATTTTATATTTGTCGCTTTTATTTATAAAATATAGACTACCATCTTCATAACTAACTTTCTTTCCTTCGCCATAGTCTCCTGTAAAAGCTTTTAGAGCTTCGGTAGAAAGCAATTGTGGATTTAGTTGTGCCTCATGCATTGAAATCATCCAATTATACAATTGTTTACGTTCCTTTTCAGATGTTTTGTTTGCAAGGAATGTATAACTTTCAAAAGTTGCTTTTGTTAAAGCTAAGCCGGAAGGTATTTTAATATTTGGTGTCACACCTGTGGCTTCCCAACTTGTTCCCGTTACAATATTTACATTTGTTGCTGTTGGAACCATAATATATAAATTGTCATCGATGACAAATCTTTTACCAGGATTACCTTCGCCACGTGTTTGCTCGCCAATTATTATAGCTCTTTTAAATTGCTGAAGTCCATAGGCAAACGCTTCAGCCGCGGATGATGTGCTTTTACTTACAACTATATAAAGAGGAATGCTATCAGGTATCTTTTTAATAACCGGGTCTTTAGCTGTCCAAATATCTATTACTTCATTACTTATTCTTCTTTTAAACTGCCCTAAACGTGTACTATCCGGTAAAAAATAGTTCATAAGAAAATGCACCGTTTCTGCACTACCACCACCATTTTGAGATAAATTCACAATGATGGCTGATGAATTTGAAATAAAATTCATAGCTGCTGCAATCGCTTCTTTTGAGAATTTTAGTTCTTCAAACTTGTTGAACTCAAAATAGCCAATATTACCGTCCATTCTTTCTGCTTTTTTTAAAAAGAAATTCTCATATTTTATTTCACGTATAAATTCATCAGGAACTTTAGTTGCAATTAAAGAGTTGCTATTTTCTGCAGCTCTTATTTTTTTTACATAGGATGGTCCATAGAAGATATTGAGATGATGGTCATTACCTAACGATTCAAAATCCTTATTTAATACTTCTAAAAAGTCAAATATTTTAGTCTCGTTTTTAAACCCATTGCTTGCAAACTTTTTTTTAATAATAGCTTCTATTTTATTAACCCCTTCAGGGAAAATATAATTTTCATACATCAGTGTAATTGCCTTTTTAAAAATAGCTTGCTTTTCTACTTCTGATATTGGGACATTTTCTTGTGCATTTACAGATTGATTTAATAAGAAAATAGCAACTGCAAGGGCAAAAGATTTCCAGACCCTGTTTAGGGTTAATATATTATTCTTCATTTTCGATTTTTTAGATACTTTTTTAAGAAGGTTTGATTATAGGAAGTTCATTCAGAATAGCAGCCTCAACTTATAGACGAGTTGATGGTTATTAGCTTTTAATCTGCTTATTAAGAACCTGGTAATAAATAAAGAAAGCAATTGAAATGGAAGTCAAAATTATCCCTGTAGCTAAATAGCCTGACTGATCTCTGAGGTAGCTTTTACATAAATGAATAACGAACAGCGATATGCCTACAGAAAAACTAAATAAGAACCATTTTAATGGTTGCAGCTTTGCTATTGCATTGCTTTCTTTGAATATTTTTACTAAAGCATCTTCTGATACATCTTTTTCAATGATTTTTAATTTGAGCTGATGCTCCGCTTTATTTTTTAGAATAGAAATGATGGAATTCAATAGTAGGAAAATGAATAACAACGGAACACCAAATTCAAACACCTTATCAGGAATGATTTTTAACTTGTCCGGGTCGTAGTTTAAGGTGTGGTGTTCAATTCTATCTTGGGCTATGCTTATAAAACTTGTAAACGTTCCTGCAATTGTTATTGCTAATTTTTTATTCATCATGATTTTCAATATTTAGTACACTTTATTGAATTACTTTAAGATTAGACAAGGCAATAAGTAAGAGGTTGCAGAATAATAGTGATTTATTATTTTACAATAATTGCAACCTGCTTTCAACCTGTCTGTCTAATGGTTTTTTAGTGATAAAAGTATAATGGTAGACAGTGGTAGCGAAAATGCTCTTATAAATGAAGTTCTTGTTGGTAACAAAAAGGCTTTTGTACAACTAATACACCAATATGAAGGATTAGTCCTACATATTGTAACACCACTCATCGGGATTAATCAAGACAGAGAGGATATTTGTCAGGATGTGTTTATAAAGGTCTATGAAAAGCTCAACACTTTTCAGTTTAAGTCAAAATTGGCTACGTGGATAGGAAATATTGCATACAATACCAGCATTAATTTCTTGCAAAAGAAAAGAAACGTTTTATTGAGTGATTTGCTATCAGTTAATGAGGACAAATCGTTTATTGATGAATTAGAAAGTGATTATAACAATCCGGAACAAATAATCATAAAAAAGGAGAATATAAACGAACTGAATAAAAATATTACAAAACTACCTGAAATTCAGAAGTCAATTTTATTGCTTTTTTACAAAGATGAACTAAGTGTAGATGAAATCAGTAGGATTATGGAAATGCCAATTAACACTATAAAAAGCCATTTATTCAGAGCAAGAAAATCATTGAAACAATTATCTATTAATTAATGAAATTTCATGGAGAAAAAAGAACAATACAACATAGACGAGGCGATTAAATATTTTTATGATACAGAGCCTTTAAAAAGGGATTTAGCTACTACTGTAGCTAATCGTGTGTTTGCAAAAAAAGCAAAACCTTCACTTGAGTTTGAATACGGGGCATACTTTATTTTATTTGTGATTATTGCCGTATCTATTGCATATTACTTTAGTCTATTAATTAAGTTGTCAATGTCCCCTATTTTGATTTTGCTAATGGTTGCAGGCTGCGTGGCATGGATGTCTATGAAAGAGTTTTCTATACTTTCTAAAAAACTTCTTGAAATTGATTAAGAAAATTCATAAAGAATTTTTGTTGTTGAGACTTTGTGTGCTTGCAATAGCAATACTCCCGCTGATTGAAAATACTGATGCCATGATATTCGTCCACCCATTTATAACTTTCTGCCACAGTTGCATAATACCCATGTTATAGGCAGTTATTACAAAACCTTGGTGAATTTTATAACATTATTTCGCAACTTCTGCTGTACGCCTATTACTTTATTATTTGCATCTTTTAAAAAGGAGAATTCAGATCCGGGAAATTCTATAATAAAGTAGTCTGTATCACTTGTAAAATGTACGTTCATCTTTCGTCCGTTTAAAATATTTATTAATCCGCCACCTTCTTTTACAAATGAAATTGTTGCATTTAATTTATAGTTTCCTAAGTAAGTATTTAAAATTGTGTCGTCAACATGTACAACCTTTTTTTGTGTCGGAACGTAAAAACCTTTCCAATCATACACACTTGCAACGCTGTTGATGATTTCATTCAGGATTGCAGTATTATAGGTATTTGCCATCACTACTACACCATTGCCTCCTTCCAGGCTTCCATAATATTGTGCTACAAAACCTTCATCTACCCCGTTATGCAGGAAATATGTTTGATCACCTCTTTTGTTAATGAACACGCCTAATGCTGCTAAACTATCTACAAATGGAGTTAGACGCAGTTTAGTTGATGCTTGTGAAAGAACTTTGCTTGACTTTCCTTGCAAGGCTAACTGCGTTTCAATAATGTACTTTGCTAAATCACTTGGGTTTGTCCATAAACCGGCGGCCGCTTGTTCAGGATAAATATGGTACTTGCCCTTTACTGGTTTGCCATCATTATAATAGGCAGTGGCCACGATGTCCAACTTTTCTTTTGCTGGTGGTTGTTTGTAAGAGCTGCTACGCATGCCCAATGGCTTTAACACATTTTCCCACATGTACTCATCGTATGATTTACCGCTGATGTCTTCTACTATTGTTTGGGAAATAGTTGTACCTCCGCCAGAGTATTGATATTTAAGTCCGGGTTCAAAAGCAGAGCGAACAGCTTTAGTGTTAGCAGGCTCTGTACCGTCTAACACTTGTGCAAGTGTAGGCAAGGGTGCTCCTACTTCGTAACCCGGAAAGCCGTGTATGGTTAAACCAGCGGTATGGCTAAGTAAATGGGAAGTGGTAATTCTTTTTCCTTTAGAAAGACTATCATAAGTAAACCGCCACGACTTCAGGTAATCGTTTATATCGGCTGATAGGTTCAATTTACCGTCCTGCACCAATTTCAGTACACCAACACCATTAACTGATTTACTGATGGAACCAGCTTGAAAAAGCGTTGCAGTAGTGACTGGACGTTGTTCAGCACTGTCGGCCCAACCATATCCTCGTGCCCACTCAATTTTATAATCTTTGATTACAGCAATGCTGACACCATTTGCACGGTAGAATGCCATTCGTTCGTGTAGGGTGTATTCGTTCTTTTTGCCTTCTATATGCATCCATAAACCAAGGCTATTTTCCACTTCTTTTATCTTTTTCTCAGTATCTGCTGCATATTTTGGCTGTTGTGCAGAAACGGATAATTGCAAAACTTGAAGTAAGAAGAGCAACAAAAAGGTGATGGATGCAGTGCTGTTTTTTCTCATATCAGTATTGTTTGTTCTGGTAGGTTAGATTGCCTACAACGTTTTCAGCTTTATGCAGTAGTGGTGTTCATGTTCTGGAGTTTACCATTAGGCTAAAGCTTACTAAGATATTCTGTTTAAAGTTATTCATTCAGCCACTATTGCATACAAGCTGTTGTTAGCAACCGTACTGGTTTTGGTCAAGTAGCACCATACACATAAGCCGATATTCCTTCTCTTGCTCTTCGGAAGGAGTGTATTCAGTATGCCATCCTCGTACTTCTCCCAAATGCCTTTTCCCCACTTCAACATTGAAATCTCTAAATTCTTGTAATATCGCTTTTAATTTTTTGTCTATTGAATAGGAATAATACTTAAGCTTATCAATTAAATAATTTCTTATAAATTTTGTAGGTTCATCCATATGTTCTTGAAAAAGATAGTAATCAGGAAATAAACAACTTAATTGGTGATTAAGTAAAGAAAGCTTTAATAGGTTTGGCTGAAAAGTTCGGCTATTCCTAAAATGCCCCAAATAAATTTCCTTCTTTCTATTTTCTAAATACTTTTTATATTCTGCTTTTAGATAATTAATCTTTGACCGTTCGAAATCTCCGAAGAGAAATAAATTATAATCATCAAACAGACTGGGTAGAAGCTTCTCCTTGTAATAAGTAAACACATCCTTGCTAACGTTGAGTTGTGGGACTATATCTTTATCTTGTTCTAAAAGCCCCTCTTCGAAACGTTTAACTCCTTCTTTTTTAAAATCGCTAAATCTTTTTAGTTGGGAACTATCAAGTATTTCTTCTAAATAAGAAAGTTCAAAATCTGCTTCTTCCCAAACAGAAAAATAATGTTTGGTTGAACTAACGTGATTTTCTTGTTTGTAAATTAACTCTGCTTGTTTAAAAGAGATGGCTACTTCATACTCGTTTTGAAATCGTCTTTTTATAACCTCAATATCCCATTTGTTTTCTTCGGACCACATTTTCATTTGTATGGCTGCTAACAGCTAAAGTGTTTATGAAGTTGTGGTATTTGAAAAACGTCAGTTTCAATTAACCACAAAAGCAAAATAGTGATTTAAAGTTGAATGCATTAGGTCCAGCCAATTTTATAAACACACTGTTATGCGTAGTTAGTCTCTTTTCCATGAGATGCCATTTAAGTCTATAATTTCAATAAATCCAGCTTTTTGATCATAATAGGCATAGTCAAACCTTGTGAAGGAATAGGTGGTTTGGGTTAAGGGCAGGGCTTGGGTTACTCGTGTGTACGTTACACCATTGATTGTTCTGTTGTCAAAAGGTATACGATCTTTTATTGCCGAAAGTTCTACAAACTGATTCTTAACGCTTCTCCACCGTATGGTTTGTTGCATTTTGTTAGGGTCATAACCAAATTGAGATGCCTTATAAAAGTAAATAATTATCGAGTCATTGCTGGATTCCAATTTTGCGAAATAAGTTTCTCTTAAGGAAGCAACTTTAGAAAAGCTTGTATCAGTATACTCGCGAGTGTCATAGGTATGTTCTACTTTAGTTACACTATAGATTAAACTGTCTCCTGAGCTATTTTTAAATTTGAATTGTTGCCCTTGTTGGTAAATTAGCCATTCTTTTTCGGCTGTGGTAAACTGCAATCGAGAAAATTGGTTTTCTTTTTTACAACCGAATATGCCAATCAATACAATTAATAGGTAGAATGTTCTCATATTATTAGGCATAACGTTTTTCAGCTTTATGTAGTAGTGGTATTCGTTTTTATAAAGTTTACCATTGTTCTAAAGCTTATTGAAGATATTTGGTTTAAAGTTAGTCCTTCAGCCACTTTATAAACACACTGTTGTAAGCTGTTACTCATTTCGTTGTAATAGTACTAATATCCCTAATCCTTTATCAGAACCTTCGTGTAACTCGGCAGATAATAAAAGTTCTTTGATACCACGTAGAAGTCTGTTTTATTTGCAATCTGAAGTTGAATTACTTTTTTATCGCTGTCATAACTCCAACTTCCTTCCGTAGCTTTATTATCATATTTTTTTACAAAGGAGTTATTCATCTTAAATTCATAGACCATCGGATCACCAAATATTGCAACCTGTTGTCTGTTGAGAAACCTTGCTTTTTCTTTCCATTTTTGAGATAAATAAACAGAGATACTGTCCTTCGAAACCCCTTCAATTTGTGCGTTCAAAGATGGTAATACAATAAAAAGCAAAATGAGTACTAAAAATGTCTTTCTCATAAGTATTAATATAATAAGTTCTTTAATAGCGTACAACGGAGGGAGGCTTTATGCAGTACAGGATTTTATGTTCTAATGCCTCAATCATTTGCTACAGCAAAATAGTAATTCTTTCGTTGAGCACCTATACTGATGCCTGTATTGCATGAAGCCTGTGTTGTGCGCATGTCAGTTTAGCTTTCGAGCCTGAGATTTGTACTTCTCCACAAACTCTTTTGCTTCGAACATAGTTTCTGGGTAGTAAACATATCGTTCGCTTTCAGGCATATTCTTCAAAATCTCAAAAGGCATATCTTTTTGAACATGCTGATAATTGAACCCATGTTCATACAGGAACGCTACCACTTTCCAAGCCTTAATGTCTGATTGCTTAGGTGGTCGGAACTTGTGGTTGAACATAACAAGTTGACTTGAACACTCCGGGCATTTCTTAGGCACATGAGCATCATAGTCCGATGAAACATCAAACGCCTTTCTACAATTCAGGCAGACTATCTTGTACCCCATAGTGAAGTGAATGATTGCGCACAACGTTAAGTGTTTATCAAGTTGTGGCATTTAAAAAACGTCAGCTTCAATTAACCACAGAAGCAAAATAGTGATTTAAAGTTGAAAGCTTAACGTCCCGCCACAATTTTATAAAACACACTGTTGGCAGTAGTTTTAGTTTGTGGTGTCCAAGGTATAGATGTCCCCATGATCGCCCTTACACTTTAGAAAAAATTCTTTAGGCAGTCCATGGTTCAAATCGAGCCTCGTAACTAAACTTCTGTCACAATCCTCGTTGTCTTTGTTAGTAAAAATCAATTTGCCGTCTTGCAATTTGTCTGGCAAATCATACGTCATCGTCAATCCGTAATTTCCGACATACTGATTTCTTCCATTATATACTAATATTCTACTCGTCGCTCTTTTTGAAAGTCCCCAAAACCAACAGTAGTTCATAACTTTAAATGTTCGTCCGTCTTTAGTTGTTATTTCCCCCAAATATTTTAAATGCGTCTCTGTTCCGCCTTGCTCTGTCCACTTGCCGAATACGAACAACTTATTTACGATGCCTTTCTTTAACACATTTTGTCTGATGTCCCTGTCATTCCTTTGTCCATGCGAAAAGAAACTTAGAACTAAGAAAGTAAACGTAAATAGCATTAAGCGCATCGTGTCCATAAAAATTAAATGCCAACGTTTTTCAGCTTTATGCAGGAGTGGTATTCATGGTTCTAATGTTCCCATACTGCTAAAGCCTATTAAAGATATTCTGTTTAAAGTTATTCCTGAAGCCACTATTGCATAGAAGCTGTTGTTATGTGCCGTTTTTATTGAAGTTCGAAAGGGTATGGAAATGTCTTCGTCTCTCCACTATTCTTTGTTACTATCAGTAATAGTTCCCCTTTAGGCTTAACCAGTTTATCGCCTGTTGCGACATAATCGAAAAAATCATTCTTCATCCCGCAAGATGATACCGAAAGATTTACTGTGTCCCGTTGTTGGCCAACTTGTAAAATAGAAAAGCATGGTTGCTCTTCTTTAATAGAAAGTATTGTGCCGTTACATTCTATTTCGCTCAGTTCTGAGGAAACATCAGAAGGGATGGCGGAAAATACATAATACATAAGAAAAGCAAATAGGGCGATAAATAAGACCCCTACAATCAAAAATAGTTTTAGCGTCCAACGAAACACTTGATTGTTATTTTATGATTTTGCAAAAAATGGCACATAACGTTGAACATGTTTATGTAGTACTGGCATTTGAAATACTAATGTTCATAAACTTGTTGATGATGATTAAAGATAAAAAAGATTGGTTTATGTTCTTCCGCCAGGATTACATAAACATGCATGTTAGCGGTAGTACTCCCATTCTACTTGAGCACTTTCCAGATAAAATCACTTCTCAGATTGCCAATACTGTCTACATTCCTCTCCCTTGCAACGGTTAATAATTCAAAATGTCTTTCAACCTTTTTTGAGGTGTCAAATCCGTTTCCTGCTTCTTGATTTATTATTACAACATCATTAGTTCCTTTTAACTGTGATGGCAGAGCATAATTAATATTCGTCCTATTTCCTAAACTGTCAACATAATAATAATGGTTCTGTCTAATACCGTAGTTAGGTGAGAACTTTGTCATTAATACTCCTATGGTGTCAAATTGATAAACTCTCCCTTGCTTTTCATAAAAAGTGTCAACACCGTTATCTTGGTTAAATATAATCATCAAGTTCCCTTCATAGTTTTTCGGTATAAGGTAAACACTGTCTTCTCCTTTGCGTCCACACGATACAAACATTATGAAGAATAAAAAATAAGAGGCTTTGAATTTTCTTGTCACTCTTTTGATTATAGATTTTAGTATTACCGCTAACGTTTTTAAGCTTTATGCAGTAGTGGTATTTATTGTTCTGCCGTTTACTACTGTTCTAAAGCTCATTAAAGATATTCTGTTTAAATATATCCCTGAAGCCACTGTTGCATACAAGTTGATGTTGTACGCCGTAATTCTCTCGCCTACTCAACCGGTTAGTGAATTTCATGCTCTGTGTCATTTTCGTCAATGAAAAAGAGTTGTTTAGATTTTACAATCATGTTGTCTTCTTCAGAGGGTTCGCCTTCAGTATAGGGGTCTAAAGACAAGTAAAACTCCCCAGAAGAAACCTTTGATAAAGTTGATTGCGAAATTGCTTTGCTATCAAAAGTGTCGTAATAATTTAGCTCTGTCATCCCTTTAAACTTCAAAGAAAAAGGAACTTTTTCATGTTTGTTTTTTGGCAATACCTTTCGTCCATTCAATTTTATTGTGACCTCATCTGTAGAAGTTGAACTGTCCACGCCATACTTTACACTTAAAGAAAGTAACTCTGCGTCTGTTATTAAATACTGCTCTGTAAATTCTTGTAAAGTCACTCTTAATTATTATGGCGTACAACGTTAAAGTGTTTATGAAGTTGTGGCATTTGAAAAACGTCAATTTCAATTAACCACAAAAGCAAAATAGTTATTTGACAGTTGAATGCTTAACGTCCAGCCACAATTTTATAAACACACTGTTACCTGCAGGCTTTATCCTATCCGAGGTACCTGTGATGAAGAATAATTTGGATGTAAGCCCATTATTGCATCATTACATTCATTGCAGACTAAACCAAGTTCCGTCCCTGATTTTAGGTCTGTATTTTCATGTGTCACTACAAAGGTGGGAAGACCTAATTTGATTTTCAATCTTTCAGTTTCCAGAAAGCAGTCAAAATATATCCATTCCCGACAATGTTCTGACCATGCGTGCCCACGAAACGTTTCTGTAATATGTTTCTTTTTCAAGTAGTCCTCCAAAGGTTGCAAATGTTCACACATGCTTAGCGTTAATTAAATTCTTCTTCAATATTGGCTAACACTTCGCAGTCACAATAACCGCCATGTTCTTCCAGCCATTGAATTACAAGGTCAACATTTGCAATTTTACTTTCTTGAAGAAATTCCTGTGTCAGCTTTAGAGTGTCGTCGCAATCACTCAATTCATTGTCCAGAAAGTCAAATAACAATCGAAAATTTTCCCGAGAAATTGGTAAGCTTTTTTCAAAAGTTTCCTTCTGTGTCCTGGAAAGGTCATCAAGTATTTGTTTGCGTTTTAATTTTTCTTCATGAGATGGCATTATAAAAATTTGGGTGTGTCCGAAAAAGCTTGCTGGTAACGTTTTTCAGCTTTATGTAGTAGTGGTATTTGGTGTTCTATCGTCTACTACTGTTATAAAGAGTATTAAAGATATTCTGTTTAAATCTATTTCTAAAGCCACTATTGCATACAAGCTGTTGTTATGTGCTGTGCTTTCACTCGCACCGCTTTTATGTCTATTCCACCACCCGCATTGTGTCTTTAAATTCTACATATCTATTTGCACTATCAATTCTTGCATTAAAAACATAGTAATCTTTATTACCTCCCAAAATCTTTACTTTTATGGGAGTGCGTGCAAAAAACGAATCAATATTATCTTTAGTCTTACTGTTAGTAGATGTTGAAACAATCTCATAATCGCAGGCGCCTTTCCATACTATCTTATTCTTAATAACCGAGCCGTTTACTGTATCTGTTTCTACTTGCAATGAATCCGACCTTTCAATTAATATTATGTTTTGTAACAGGAGAAAAGGTGTAAAATTTACCGTGCCTATACTTCGCACAGTCATAAGAGGTCTTGCAACAAATTAAACATGTTGAGAAAAGTATGATGATTAGTGAACAAATCTTAATGGTCATCTTATTTCAAAAAAGTTGGGTTAGCATAGCACATAACGTTTTTCAGCTTTATGCAGTAGTGGTATTCGTTGTTATGCTGTTTACTACTGGTTATAAACCTCATTAAAGATATTCTGTTTAAGTCTGTTCCTAAAGACACTATTGCATATAAGCTGTTGTTAGGCGTCGTCATCTACTTAACGCCAGGATATAATTCCACGCTTCAAGCATCATCGGATGTTTTGCTATTTCGTCGTCACTTAAACTTCTTTCCTCTTGTATTCTGAAATCTATTGTATCCGTCCAATAATTACCAATATTATAGATATGAGTTTTGTCCTTGTCAATTAGAAATTGGAGCGTTTCATATACAGCAGCAGATGCATTTAAGCCATAAGAGCTTATTTCGTCTCCGTAGTCGTCCATGTGTGGGGTGATTGCATCTATTCTTGGAAGCATTTTTTCGATTTCGAGTCTATCAACCAAACCAGCTTTTCTGTGCTCGCATAATTTTATTGCGTCCATTAATAGGTCGGCATCGCCCCATTGATGTACTTCAACAAACTTTTTATAGTCAAAGTACAGCTTCTTACATATCGTTAGGGCTAAGTCAAACTGTTTTTGATATGGAAGAGTATCAAGTTGTTTTTTAAAAAGCGAAATGTACTCTTTGTAATTCATGGGGCTCTTGGATGACGCCTAACGTTTTTCAGCTTTATGCAGTAGTGGTATTCATTGTTCTAATGTCTACTAACGCTATCAAGCTCATTAAAAATATTCTGTTTCAAATTGTTCTTAAAGCCACTATTGCATAGAAGCTGTTGTTAGGCGTAGTTAGTCGCCTGTCGTTATGGATTTGAACTTTCCTTTCTCCCAATAAAACGTCTCTGCTGCTCTTTCAAAATTCAAAACTTGTACACTATTACATTTAATCGTAACAGGCGGCGGGTCTTCATCACTAACAGGGTCTATATGGTTGTATTTACCTGGCGGCAGCAGTTCAAGTCCAATTTCTATATGCTCACCTTCATCTTTCCCCAAATCAACAAGTTCGGCTGCTTTGAATAAGTTATCTGTAGATAGAAACGCATAGGCTGCTAACACACCATTTGCTTTCTTAAATAAAAGAGCATAATCTTTCATACCGTTACAATCGAAGTCTCCTGAAATGTAATTAACAAGAGTGCTGTCACTCTTATACTGATTAAACCAAACAGTGTCCCACCTGTTAGGAGCAGGAAGTGTCCAGCCTTTAAACGTGTTATCAAGATAAGCCTTTAGTTGAGGGTCAATGTACTGCTCAAAAATACCGCTGCTATAACGGTCACTATTTACAGAAGGACTGGTGTTGCTGACAGATTGCTTATTAGCATTTTCAGTAGTATCGTCTATAGTTTTATTATCGGCAGTCGACACATCTTGTCCACAAGAAAAAAATCCAAATACTAATAATGCAATTAATGTCTTCATCTCAATTACGCCTAACATGTATTTTATGCTATTACGCGCTATTCAAAAATAATTATTTAATTGAAATCAATGCTATTTATAGCGTGTTGTGTGTTGACGTTCCCGGCTTTATGCTATAGGGTAAGTCAAGCATTTAATCACCCATCCTAACCACCACCTTGCCAACCGTTTCTCCTTTCTGAAACAAGTGAATCGCTTTATGCATTTCATTAAAAGCAAACATATGCCCGATATGTTGTGGCTTTAGTTGTAGTGCCTGTAATGCGTTTAGCATTTCGTGCATCATATCTGTTTGCTCGTACAGGTATATGAGGTTAAAACCCATCAGCGACTTGTTTTGGGTGGGCAAACGCAGGGGATCTATTTTAGGACGTCTAAGATATTTCCAGTACAACTTTAGCCAGTCAGGTTTATCGCCATGGCTGCTAAAGCTTGCACTTCCGTAGGCAATCATTCTGCCCATTGGTGCCATTGCTTTCCAGCCTTGCTTCAATATTTTTCCACCAATACATTCCATTATTAAATGCAAGGGACGGTTGCCAAGTGCAGATAACAGTTTCTTATAAAAATCATCATCGCGAACAATTACATCATCATAGCTTTCCTGGTTGCGTAGAAAATCTGCTTTGTTAGACGAGCCAACAGTGCCGATGGTATAAGCTTCATACTTTTTACAAATGCGGCTAGCCAAAATGCCTACTCCGCCTGCAGCGCTATGTATAAGAACCGTCGTACCTTTTTGCAGGTTACCTAATATGGTGAGCGCATAAAAAGCAGTAAGCCCTTGTACCAGAAATCCTGCACCTTCTTCAAAACTCCAATCATCCGGCAGCGGAAGTATATAACGATGATTGATGTTGATGTGTGAAACGTAGCCGCCAAATTTTGTAGCACCCATCACCCGGTCACCAACTTTCCATTCCTGCACCTCTTCACCCACGGCGATAACTTCACCCGAAAATTCAAGTCCCGGTATAAACGAGCCTTGGGGAGTTGCGCTGTATAATCCTTGTATGGCAAAGATGTCTGCAAAGTTTAGCCCTATTGCTTTCACCTTAACTGACACTTCATTTGCTTTCGGTTGCTCCAACACTTCTGTTTGCAGCTTAAGATTCTTAATAGAACCTGCCTTCGGCATTCTATACACCTGTCGTTGTAACATAATAGTAAGCCCGGCCCTAAAGAGAGAGGGGAGATAAAATTACTACGTTTATACTGCTTTAAAAAAGTGTAGTTAACATGTACTGCATTGGGAATGATGATGCTAACAGAATGCAAGGATGTAGCATAAAAAAGGCTGCCTCATATATGAAGCAGCCTTTTAGTTTTGGCTAACGGAAGTCTATATCAATATCTTCCAGATGTTTCTATCTGCAGTAGGTCCCCAGTTTTTCATAAGTGTTTTCAACTGTAAATTCAGATCTGCATTATTTGTTTTCTTACCTTTTTTTGGAGCAGCAAGATCACTTTCTTTTACATCAACAAGCTCGAGTTTTGTTGCAAACCATGTTGTATTTAAGCGGGGTACTGCAAGTCCTAAGATCATCCCTGGTAATCCATTGAAGGATTCTGGTCCGCCCGCAGGTACGATCTGGTCGGTATAGAAAGCAACAACATAAACCGAGTCCATAATAATAGTCGTTGCCTTTCTGCATTCGAAGCCTGCAATGGTGCGGGTGTCAGTCGTTATTTTCCAGTTGGCTTTACGTAAGCTATCCTGTATAAGAAAAGAACTTTCAAATACCGCTTTTTGGCTAACAGATGTTCCTGATGATAGATCGTTGAAGACAACATTTTCTGCAGCAGGGCCATTTAGCCATTCAGGAACTTTTTGGGTGGTGACAACTGCTCTTCCTGGCTTGAAAAGCGTTTTGTTATTATCGAAGTACAGATCAAAGTACTCAGTTTTAAATTGAGGTGAAGTCTTCTTCATCATCTCGCCCCAGCTATCGTTCTGTAGCTGCTTGTGCAGGTTTGTGATCTTCTCAAACTCTATTTTACCTTTTACGATAAATTGTGTTTGTGCCTGTGCAATAAAAAATGTAACTGAACTAAGTGCTGTAATAATTATCTTCTTCATAAAATGTTTTATTAATGAATCATCATTCCTGATTTTGGAGCGCCTCCCGGTGTGTTCGAAAAATTCCAGACAAAAGCTAAAAGGAAATACCTGCGTAATGTTTCATAAGTGTTTTCACGAACTATATTAGCATTTACAAAGCGGCTGAATCCTTTATTTTGATCGAGTATATCAAATGCCTCAAAGCGAATCATTCCTTTATCATTCTTCAGGAATTTTCTTCCGATATACCCGTTCCATAATACCACGTTATTGTTTACATCTGCTGCTGTTAAACGCTCCCTGAAGTTTGCCTGCACACTCGAGTTGATCTCGAACTTTTTAAGGAAAGTTACGTTTGCATTTATGTTGTGTGTATGCTGGTAATAATTTGTTTTTACATCAGGTCTTACAGAAGAAACTGAAGTGTTATAGTTGATGTTTGTGTAGTAGTTGAAATTATACTTCTTCTCTTTATACTTGTAAAGCCCCATATTTAAACCATAGCTATTGTTATCAGACACATTCTTCCGGTTGTTAACTACAGTATTTGTATGGTTCCTGTTTATATTAAAACCAATGTTTAAGTGCATGTCAAGTTTGTTCAACTTCTGGTTATAACCACCCCCACCAAACATGCTATAATTGCCATTCACGTTTACAAACTGGTAAGTTCTGAAACCTGCAGAGTCAGGCGAAACAGAGATCCGTTCGTTAGTGGTTATTGCATTTGAAACAGTTGTAAAATTGGAATAAGTATAAAGACCTCTTTGTGTAAGCACTTTGTAGAAGTTGTAATTTAAACCCACTGTGTGCCTGAACTCTTGTCTTAAGTTCGGATTGCCAATTGCAATGTTCAGGTTGTTTGTATTATCTCTTACAGGTTGTATTTGTTCGATAGTTGGTTGCCTTGTGCTACCATTATAGTTTACAGATACCCTAGAGTTTGTATTAAATTTATATTGGAAGTTACCTCTTGGAAACAGGTTTGTAAAATTGTATTTTCTTACTGTATCCTTCATCAGATCTTCCTGGCTAAAGTTTGAGAAGCCAACATCTCCACCGCCTGATAACGTTATTTTTTTAGTGTTAAAACGCATCATTAATCCACCTGTATTAGTAAGAACACTAAAATCAAAATGGTTGCTGAACTGAGGGTCTAAATCATCGTATTTGCCACCAAAGCTTTTTTCATAAGAGAGCTTTTTTGATTCGCTTTGTGTAAGTCTTAAGCCATAGCTCAGTTCCAGGAAAGTATTCTTTACAATAGGTTCAGTATAGGCGATACGGGTATTGTAAGCAAGTACATCATTAAAATTTATTTTTTGCTGATCGGTCGTATCAAGACGGTTTAATGTACCCGTTTTTCCATAGAACTCAGCAACGGAGAAAAGAAATCCTTCTGAACTGTTCTTTTTATACTGCTCATCAAAACTTAACGAGATAGTTCTCCCCGGTTTTTTAAAGCGCTTACGTAGTATAAAATTACTGTTGAAGCTG
>DASVST010000197.1:0-2850 GCA_036387965.1 Segetibacter sp.
TACAAAAAAATATTTTGACAACAGCCTTAGGATCGCAACATTCGTTGAAGAAGAATTTCAAAAATTAGGTAACCGCCCGAGCTATGGTGTCAAGCAACGTAACGAGGGAATATTAGTTCTTCATGCTACTAATATGCCGAGTATTTTAGTTGAGACCGGCTTTATTTGCAACTACGACGAAGAAGATTATTTAAATAGCGAAAAAGGTCAAAACGAGCTTTCGTACGCTATGATGAGAGCGGTTTTGAGATATAAACTTTCACTTGAAAATGCTACCGACAGCCTAACCACCGGTACTAAACTTTAGCAAATACACTTTTAAACCTGCAGCTTTTTGATATATCAAAAAGGATATTTATAAAAGATGAAGAAACATTTTATAGCATTTTTCAGCTTCTTTCTATTATGCCTGGTATCGCAGGAGTTATTTGGATTTAAAGCCGCTGCCCAAAAAGCTAAATTAAAAAGACTTATTATAGATGCCGGTCATGGTGGCCATGATGGAGGCGCGAAAGGAAAATATTCTCTCGAGAAGCAAGTATCTCTTGAAGTTGCTATCAGACTGCAAAAGTTACTACAGAAAGAAATGCCTGATCTTGAAGTTGTGATGACAAGAACAACGGATATTTATCAAAGCCCTCCAACTAAAGCAAACATTGCAAATTACAATAAAGGTGATTTATTTATTTCAATTCATTGTAACTCCGCCCCTGCTGTAAAGCATTCAGAAGTTACCGGCTACAAAACTGAAACTTACTATACAGGTAAGGGGAAAAAGAAAAAGAAGCATACACGTAAAGTTCCTCAATATAGAACATGGACAACTCCCAATCCTGCTAAAGGAACGGAAACATATATATGGGGTGTGCATAAAAATGATATGAAGGAGAAGGCAATGAAAGAGAATGAAGCTTTATACCTCGATAGTGCTACTGCTAATTTTGTTAAAGATTTCGACCAGAACTCTCCTGAAAAGTTGATCTTATACTCTCTTAAAACACAGCAATACTTTACACGCAGCGCAAACCTTGCTCTATCAGTTGAAGAGGAATTTAAAAAAGTAGGACGAATCAGCCGCCAGGCTCAGCAGAGGCAAGTTGGTATTTGGGTATTGCAGGCAGTTGCCATGCCGAGTATTCTTATTGAGACCGGGTTTATAAGCAATCCCGAGGAAGAAGCGTATATCAATAGTGAAGAAGGGCAAGAGGAAATTGTAGCTTGCATTGTCCGGGCTCTAAAACGCTATAAAGCCTCTCTTGAAAAATAAGCTATTCACTTTAAAGATTTCGGCAAATCCCACCCTGTTAATAATCTCGTACTTTTGGTGCTATAACGTGTTGGCGTAGTTTTTTTATTATACGTTCAATTATAAAGTATTTGACACATGAAGATTTCTAATGAGACGAAAGTTGGTGCCTTAACTGCGATTGCAATAACTCTACTTATACTTGGTTTTAATTTTCTAAAAGGAAAAAGTTTATTTAAAAGTGGCAATTTTCTTTACGCAAAATATAAGGATACAAAAGGAATAATGGTTTCTAACCCCGTTTATGTTAAAGGCTTACAAATTGGGACTATTTACGAGTTAGAAGAAGCAAATAAAAATATTGATGAAATAATAGTTGCGATTAAGCTAAATAAAGAATTTAATATCCCGGTAAACTCTTTTGCATCTATTAGTGCAAGCCCGTTAGGTACTACCACAATGGAGATTACACTCGGGGACAGTAAACAATACTTACAGCCAAGCGATACCATAGCAACAACTGATAACCCCGGCTTGCTTGGTGACCTTACCAGTAAAGCCGCACCCGTCTTAGACCAAATAAAAACTACCGTTCATACACTTGATTCAGTTTTACGAAATGCAAACAGTGTTCTCGATCCATATACAAAGGCGAACCTGCAAGCTACAATAGCAAATTTTAATAGAATATCAGCCTCGCTTATAACCACCTCTGCATCCTTACAAACGCTTATTGCTCAGCAGTCTGGAACGCTTAATAAAACGATGAATAATGTTGAATCATTTACAAGAAATTTATCTGGGAATAATGATAAGATAAGTAGCATTGTTAGTAACATGGACGCTACTTCACAGAAGCTTTCTAAAGCAGATATCGAAGGTACTATTCAGCAAATGCAAAGCACGATTGCGACCCTTAATGCGGGCATTGCCAAAATGGATAGCAAAGAAGGTACAATCGGTCTTTTGTTAAATGATAAACAAATCTATAATAACCTTGCAAATACTACACGTAGTCTTAATATCTTGATGGATGATGTGAGGGTAAACCCTAAACGTTACCTCACCATCGGAGTTTCGTTATTCGGTAGAAAAAGCAATGCTCCGCCGTTAACAAAGCCACTAACAGTATCAGATACCACAGGCACTCAATAATGAAAAAAGCTCTTTCGAAATATTACATCATGCTGGTAGCTTTTACCGGCATGATTCATTTTACACATGCCCAGGCTCCTGGTACTGATACTACAGGAAGATTACTACACATCGATACAGCAGCTCGCTATACATTTGAGAACAAAGGTATTCTTGGAGATTTTATTTCCGTTGCAGGAAACGTGG
Organism: Segetibacter sp.; assembly: GCA_036387965.1. Classification (GTDB taxonomy): domain Bacteria; phylum Bacteroidota; class Bacteroidia; order Chitinophagales; family Chitinophagaceae; genus Segetibacter. Next base: position 2,588 of record DASVST010000197.1, read on the forward strand.
TTATTAAACAGGGAAGAACAACTTTTACCTGCGACAGCGCGGTTCTTAACCAAAAGGAAAATGTCTTTGAAGCCTTTGGTCGTATTCACATAAATGACTCTGATAGTATACACACGTATGCTCAGTACCTAAAGTATTATGGCTTTGAAAAAAGAGCCGTATTAAAGCGCAGTGTACGACTAACTGATAGAAAAGCAGTTCTAACTACAAATGAGCTTGAATATAATACGCTGACAAAAATTGGCACCTATTTAAAGGGCGGC
>DASVST010000198.1:0-4149 GCA_036387965.1 Segetibacter sp.
AAGTTGCGAGGCAGACTACAACAACCTGCCACCAAATTATATGCACAGGTGCTGATGATACATAATAAGCGCTCTCATCAAGTTTGATAAAACCTGTTTGCTGTTGCAGTAAGCAAATACCTAATCCGAAAAATAATCCTGCACCAATTCCTATCATCGTTATGTATGAGGCATGATAAAGAAAGATGCGTTGTATAACCCAGTTGCTGCCACCGACAGCTTGTAATATGCCAACCATTCTTGTTCGTTCAAGCACTAAAATTAAAAGGCATGTTACAAGGTTGATGATAGCAACAATTGACATGATGATGAAAATAACATCGCGGTTTACATCCTGTATGTTAAGCCAATCGAAGATGTTTGGATACACCTCTCTAACGGTTCTGCTTATCCATGACTCCGGTAAGTCATCATAGAGCAGTTGATTAACTGTATCCATTTTATGGTAATCTTTCAGAAAGATTTCATACCCGCCAATTTCATCTTGCTGCCAGTTATTAAGCCTGCGTATCAAACGAAGATCACCTATCGCAAAAAGCCTGTCGTATTCTTCAATACCTGTTTTATAAATGCCTGTTACAAGCAGGCGCCTGAAGTTACTTTTGCCTCCTTCTGCGTCTATAAAATGTATATTAAGCGTATCATTTATTTTGATCTGGAGTTGCGCTGCAATAGGTTCTGAAATAACTATTTCGCGACTATACAGAGTATCATTGAAGTTGATCCATCTTCCTTCTTTTAGAAAGTCCTGTAAGTGTTGAAAATTATAATCCTGCTCTACACCTTTAAAAAGTACCCCTTCAATATTATTGGTTTTTTGAAGCACTGCGCTTTTTGTGGCGAAAGTTTGTATCGTTTCAACCTCAGCATTTCTTTTTAAAACCGATATGACTTCAGCATTCTTTTTTAATGGAGTTTCTTCGGCTACGAGTGCTTTGTTTGGTTCAAATTCCTGTACACGAATATGTCCCCAAAAGCTAAAGACCTTTTCACTAACTGTTTGTTGAAAACCATTAACAAATGCAAGAGTAATTATCATTGCAGCAACACTCAATGTTGTGGCAGCAATAGCAAGCCGAATAATAAAGCGTGAAAATGACTGCTGGGAGTTTAAAGCTATACGTCGTGCAATGAAACCTACTACATTCAATCGGCATGGTTTTAGATAAATCAAAACTACACTCACCTTGTCAATACAACAAAAGCAATAAAAATGCTCTCGAAATGTTGTAGGTTTAAGGCTCAAAAATTTAGAATGAATCGTTTGTTGTTAGGCTTGCTGGCATTGATCTTCAGCTCTTTTGCGTATGCACAAAACGAGCCCGACGTTATACTAATGCCTAACATAAGTGGAGTGAAACTTTACCAGCAAGGCAACCAGACAGGGTACCCTATAGTTGCTCTAAATTCAGGTGAGCTACTCGAACTTCACTTTGATGATCTTGATGGAAAAGTTAAAAGTTACGCTTACACTTTCCAGTTATGCAATGCGGATTGGACGCCAGCAGTGTTAAGCACCTTTGATTATTTGAAAGGTTTTTCTCAGACGAGAGTAACAACATACCGTGTATCTTCTATTGCTTTTACAAAGTATATACATTACCAGGCATTACTTCCCGATCGTAATTCTATCCCTACCAAAAGTGGCAACTATTTGTTAAAGGTTTTTATGGATGGCGACATGAACAAGGTTGCTTTTACAAGAAGAATGTTGGTGGTTGATCGAAAGGCTGATATCGCTGCACAAATTTTACAACCCTTCAACGGGCAGCTATTTCGTACACATCAGAAAGTGCAGTTCACGGTTAATAGAATGCAGTTAAATGCAGTTACACCTACACAGCAAATCAAAGCGGTTATTCTTCAGAATAATCGCTGGGATAATGCTGCAAAAAATATTCAGCCAACATTTGTAAGGGGAAACAGTCTTGAATTCAACTCAGAAAGTGATTGTGTTTTTCCTGCGGGAAGAGAATACAGGTGGGCAGATTTGCGCAGCTTTAGATTTAGAACAGAGCGAATAGCTAAAATCGATAATGAACCAAAAAGTACAAGCATAACCTTACTGCCGGATCCTGAAAAAATTTCTCAAAGAATAAATTTCAGAGATTACAACGGAGCGTATTTTATTGAAACAACAGATATACAAAACCCATGGTGGCAAAGTGATTATGCAACAGTTCATTTTACGTTTGCGCCTGCTGGTAACATTCCTTTTCCCGATAAAAAAGTATTTGTGGTTGGTGAAATGAATAGTTATAACCTGCACGATACAAGTGCAATGACGTACAACGCAGAGAGGGGAGTGTATGAAAAAAGCTTGTTACTTAAGCAGGGATATTACAGTTACAATTATGTTACAAAAGACATCAAGAGCAGGGGAGGTGCAACTGTACAAACTGAGAACATAGGCGGCAATTCCATTGAGACAGAAAACGATTATACCATCCTTATTTATTACAGGCCTTTAGCAGGACGACATGATGAATTAGTTGGATATACCACTATAAATTCACTCAATAGAAGAGGCTTTTAAGAAGTATGAAAAAGTTTCTCATCATATTATTATTTGCTCTTGCTTCTTTTGCCGCCAAAGCACAGAAGATAGAAAGCATACACTTCAATCTTTATACAGATAGTTTAAAGAAAGGTGTTCATAATTACATTAATGTTGATGGTAAATTATCGAGCGGCAGCTTTTATCCTTTAATGGCGAGTGAAGTAGTGTTTTCAAGTAATGCAGGAAGGTGGGAAGGCAATAGTATTATTATTGATTCAGCTTATAAAAATGATTCTGTGGTTATAACGGCTTCTCTAAAAGCAAACCCTTCTGTAAGCAAAAATGTTATCATCTATATAAAAAGATCTTCTTTTGAAGGCATTATAAAATCCGAAAAAGAACTTCTTGAAGAGTGGAAAACGGAGATTAAAAATAAAGGCAGAAAGAAGAATTAAAAACGTTTTCCGACAACATCGTTCCTAAAGGTTTCTATTCCCTTACGATCCTGAAGTGTTACATAAACTGTTTTGCCATCTTCACCACCGAAAACAAGGTTGCTGCAGTTTTTCCCTTTTAAAATAACTTCTCGTAACAGCAATCCATGCCGAGATACAACAGAGATTGTTCCCGCACCATACCTTGTAATATATAGGTTCCCTTCTTTATCGCACTTCATTCCATCCAGTCCAAAATCATCAAAAGCTATAAAGAGTTTTTTGTTTGATATATTACCTGCTCCATCTACATCAAAAACCCATACCCTGCGCTGCACACTTTCGTTTACGTACAGTTTCTTTTCATCAGGGCTTAATTCTATACCGTTTGTTGTACCCATGTTATCTGCAAGCAAAGTTGCAACTCTATTTGCATCGATACGCCACAACTTGCCCGTACCTTCCTTCCAGTTAGGATCACTCGCAAACAACTGGTCTTTACTGTTTATGCATAAATCATTTGGCTGATTAAATTCGTTGTTATTACAGTAAACTGATATGCTTTTTGTTTTAGTATCTACCTCTAATATATTGTGCTTTGTAAAATCGGCAAGTAACATATTACCCTTGCTGTTGAATTGAATGCTGTTGGCTATGCTTCCTTCAGGCAGGGTAACAAAAAACTCACAACTTCCATCGCTGTTTACTTTTCCAATGGTGCCATCTTTGCCAAAGTTTACTACAAACAACTGACCTGTTTTATTAATTGCAGGTCCTTCTATATTTCGGGAGAAAAGATTTTCAGCAGTAAAGTCTTTACTGTGAATTAACTGAGCGGCAAGCTTTGATAAGCAACCCGTTAATAAAATAAAGGTGAAGTACAAAACTTTCATGTTGGTAGATTATATGATAAAAGCTAATTATAAATTTAAAAATAGACTACCCTGCCCAGCCTTCTCTATCTAAACTTCTGTATTGTATTGCTTCTGCAAGATGTTCAATTTTAATGTCGCTGCTTGCAGCAAGATCAGCTATAGTTCGTGACACTTTCAAGATTCTGTCATAAGCTCTTGCAGATAAATTCAATCGTTCCATTGCTTTCTTTAGTAAACCTTCACCTGCCTGGTTTATAACACATACTTGTCGTAACTGCTGGCTGCTCATTTGTGCATTCGCATAAGTGCCTGGAGTGTCCTTATACCGTTCAGCTTGTAT